>JBILCN010000047.1:0-3740 GCA_044353095.1 Candidatus Nanopelagicus sp. | reverse complement strand
CTTTGGCTCCATTGGGTACTCGGAGATATTTGAATCTGCCAATCCCGCATACGCCTGAAGTGAGGAGGATAAAGCTGATTGCGAGGTGAAGGTATGGTTTACATACTTTACATTTTTACTATTTGCATACTGTGCAACCTCATAAGCATTACCTATGCCGCCGATATAGCCGGCATCTATTTGAATAAAATCAACATGGCCATAATCAATTAATTGCTTTGCCTGATAAGGATTGTGTGCCCCCTCGCCCCCGGCCAATGCAACCTTTGGTTTATGGGTAGATAACTCACCGTAATTAGAGATTGCGTACCCATCAAATGGCTCTTCATACCAAAGCACATTCGCCTCTTTTAATGCTGGCAATCGCTTAGCCGCCTCTTTAACACTGTCCTTAAACACAGTTCCAGCATCAATCATCAACATTGCATCCTGACCAATTCCTTCACGTGCTGCAAAGATATGCGCCTGATCATCAGCAAGAGTGGTGGTTCCAAATGGACCCCAACCAAATTTGATCGCTCTAAATCCCGCCTTATTCATCTCAATCGCTTTATTTTTTGTCTCAGCAGCAGTATCCCCAAATAAGACTGATGCGTATGGCAACTTTGGCTCAGATTTTTTGTAACCAAGTAGCTTCCAAATTGGAACCTCAAGTGATCTTCCCAAACAATCCCACATTGCAATTTCGATACCAGAGATCAATAGATCACTTTGTAGTAATCCGTAAAAGGAGTTTTTTCTTACTAAATTATAAATTCGCTTAATATCTGCAGGATCATTTAACTCTTGCCCAAGTACTGAATCAATTACTGGGTGACATCCACTGTGAGACATCGGCGTAATCCAAGCTGCAATTCCAGCTGTAGGTGAACAAACCGCCTCGCCCCAACCAACATGACCATTTGCGGTAACTCGGCAAAGTAATGAGTCCTGACTGCCATCACCAATATCCTCAACAACTGGCATACGTAGATAAAAAAGATCTACCGAATCAATCTTCACCCTTGTTCCTTCCCTGTTTCTTACTTATTCCCAATCTTAACCTAATCCTAGCAACAACCTCTCTTTAGTAATCAACCATGACCAGAATATCGCGATCTGAAATCGCATTGAAATCTAAAGTTTTTGTATATGAAAATCAATAATTTTGTTCTATTGACTAGGGTGTCCTGGCAGAGTTAAATGCATCTGTGAGTGTAAATATGCATGTTGATGGTAATCGTCCCTGGGCATCAATTGTTGGATATTCAAGAGTTGTAAAAATGGGAAACTTAGTTGAAGTGAGCGGAACAAGTTCAACTACGCGAGATGGCCAAGTAATCTCTCCCAACGATGCATATGGTCAGATGAAGTACATTTTGGAAGAGGTTGAAAAAGCAATAGCTCAAGTTGGAGCAACCTATGAAAACACAATAAGAACACGTGTTTTCATGACTAATATTGAGGATTGGCCGGCAGTTGCTAAGGCACATGGTGAAGTTTTTTCAAAGATACTTCCAGCTTGTTCATTTTTAGAAGTAAGTCGATTAATGCTTCCAGAATTGTGCGTGGAGTTTGAAGCAACATTGTGGATGCCCTAATGAGTTCTAAAAATGGTGGCCATACTGCGGTAATCATTACTGGCGCGGGCAGTGGAATTGGCTTTGCAACTGCTCATCGTTTACTAAGTGATTGGCCACAAGTAAAAGTAATAGCTGCGGATTTGCGCCCTGGAGATGTTGAGTTACTAATTACCGAATTCACAAAAGAACGGGTTCTTTTTTTAGATGTTGATGTTACATCCGCATCAAGTACGGCAAGTGTTATGGAAAAAAGTATTGCTTGGGCTGGATCTGTCAGTGGCTTAGTCAACTGTGCTGGAAACAGTTCCAACCATTCCAGTCTTGAAATGACCCCACAACAATGGCGCGAAATCCTAGATTGTCATCTAGATGGACATTTTTATATGAATCAAGCCCTAGCTCGTCATTTAGTTGCAACTGGAAAACCTGGCGCAATAGTTAATTTTTCTTCGATATCAAGTAACGGAGCGCCCCGTCGTCTTCCTTATTCAGTTTCAAAAGCTGGCATTGAAGCACTAACTCGTACGCTAGCTGTGGAATGGGCAGAGTATGGAATCAGAGTAAACGCAATCGCTCCCGGCTATATCATGACTCCTTTAGTTTCTAACATCATAAATAAAGGATACTTAGATCCCAGCATTGTTGGAATGCATGCTTTAGGAAGATTTGGTGAGCCATCTGAAATTGCATCTGGTGTTAAATTTCTTCTTTCGGAGGAAGCCAGTTTTGTTACTGGTGAAACTCTTCTAATTGATGGTGGATTTTCTGCGAAGAAGATCCCTTGGAAAAACTGAGTTGCGAAAAGTAGGTAGGCGTTAATGCAAAGTGCAAATATTAAAATCAAAGAAATTCGTGCTCGCCAGATTAAAATAAACTTACCTGATCCAATTCAATTAGGTTCATACGTTATGACATTTCGTACTTTTGCACATGTCGCTGTGGAGCTTGCGGATGGCACAATTGGAAATTCATTTGGCTTAGATCGCAGTGCACCAACTGTTGAAGCAATTAAAAAAGTTGTCATAAAGGGATACCAGGATATTTTTACGGGCGATCCGGTCAGTGCGTATGAACAATTAATGCGTCAGGCCGGTCCAGTACTTTCTGCCGGCGCATCACTACGAGGGGTTTCCCTGGTTGATTTAGCGACCCATGATGCGGTTGCAAAACATGAAAAACGTACGGTGATGGATCGCTTCGGAAAGAAAGAGAAATCAATTCCAAAGTGGGCAGTTATTGGTTACCCGCCTTCGCGTGGCCCTGATGAAATTGCTTGGGAGGTTCAGGATGCTGTTGCCGCAGGCGCAGTCGGTGTAAAGCTGCCGGTGGGATTAACTCCTGAATTGACCAGAGCGCGCATTGAAGCCGCTCTAGCGACCGGGTTGTGCCAAGTAGCAACTGATTTGGCATGGTCCTGTCGAGTTGCAGAAGATGCAGTGAAAATTGTTGGCGGTCTTGACCTTGCATGGGTGGAGGATCCTTTCCTTCCTGGAAATATGGATCAATTGAGAAGGTTGCGCTCTTTGCAATCCTCCCCAGTTGCTACCGGAGATGATGAGTCTCATCTCTATCACCCGCAAGCTCTTTTAGAAACCGAATCGGTAGACATTATTCGCCTTGATGCAACCTGCCAAGGTGGTCTTTCTCGGCTTTACCTCTTGAATCAGTTTTTAACTGAAAAAAATATTCCAATCTCTTGGCATGTTTACGACTCCTGGCATTCACAGATTGCCGCAATTTTAGATGCGCCTTCGCTCTCAGTAGAGTATTCGGCACCGGGTGCGAATGTAGATCCGCTGCAAGAGTTAATCTTTGCCAATCGCGCCAAGACAGTTTCCCAAGATCTGTACGGTTGGAAAATGACCATGCCAGATTTGGCAGATGAAGTCACAGCCCTTGCAGGCGGTGCAAAATGGATTCCAATTCTAAATTAAGTGCCTGTAACTTTTACTACTTGCCGATCGGGCTAGAGCGAAGTTGAGCGTTTAGAAATACTGTATTTGGAAATGTAATCTTGATCCAAATCCCATCCCAATCCAGCACGATCGCTCAGTTGCAAGTAACCATTTTTTAGTTTTGGACGGTTGGCGATCAAGTTGTGCCAAATTGGATCACGTTGCGGGTGGAAAAACTCTAAATAACCACCGTGCGGAATTGATGCTAATAAATGTGATGCAA
>JBILCN010000009.1:0-37095 GCA_044353095.1 Candidatus Nanopelagicus sp. | reverse complement strand
TATTATCAGAGTCATTTTTAACATATGTTGCAAAAAGCAATCCAGAAAGAATTGATGTAATTACGATAACTGGGACCGACCAGCTAGTTACTGCAATTTCTCGACCAAATACAGAGTTCTCTAAAACCGCCGTGGGAATTGAAATCACAAGTCCTGTAACAATTGCACTTACTGCAGCTGTAATCCAGCGGCGAAAACTCCATGCACGAAGAATGATCAAACAATTATTCAACACGCTTACCTAGCAAATCAGGGGTTTTTAATTGATAATTTTTTGCAGTTGAATGATTGGCTCTTAACAATTGATCCTCATACCTTGCTTTTAGGCTCATATTCACACCCAGGGCAAACCAAATACCAACTGTTAAAAGGTTGAATTTTTGAATCAGAATTCCAGTTCCAATTAGCATTACAGCAAAATACATTGGATGCCTTATGTATTTATAGATCCCATGAGTAATTAATGGCGCACCTGGTATTGGAATCGGATTGATTCGCAGGGATGGTTGCAGTGCTTGAGCTGCAAAGGCAAAGATTAGGATGGCTAAGAAGTACAAGATAATTGCAATATTTCTAGCCCAACCAAACTCCCAGATCGGATTAACTGCAGGCGCAAAAAGTAAAAGCGCTAATAACCCAAACTGCAGTCCAACTAGGACTCTCGCTTTAGTAATTACTTCTTTCCAAACAATCTACTGAAGAAACCTGGCTCTTTAGGATCATTTGCATGCCCTTGGCAACGCTCACTCTTTGGCACCCCTCTTAGCGCTTCTTCGACATGGTTTCCGCAACCACTCCAAGATGGCTTACGACATTTACGACAGGTAGTTCTACTGCACATGTTTCTCTCCTTTTTTAATTATTTACTAAAACTTTTTCAGCAGCAGGTGAATTACTCCAGGTCAAGTAACCACCATCTAGATTTACAGCATTAAAGCCCATTTCATTTAAAAGCATCGTTGCAGTGTGGCCACGCACGCCGACCTGACAACTAACTAAAATGTTTTTATTTTTTAGCTCTGCTTTACGTTCGCGAATTTCATCAACAGGTAAATTATCAAAGCCAGGAATGGCACCTCTTGCAACCTCGCTGGCGCCTCTGACATCAAGTAATTGATAACCCATCTCTTGATACTCAGCGATCTGACTCCATTGCGCAGTTTTGCTTAAGCCAGAGAGAATATTTTCAGCAATATAGCCAAGCATGTTTACTGGATCCTTAGCTGATCCGAATGGTGGTGCATATGCAAGCTCTAAATCTGCTAATTCTGGTGCGCTTATTCCTCCGCGGATTGCAGTTGCAATTACATCAATTCGTTTATCAACACCCTCGATACCTATGCCTTGAGCACCTAGAATCTCACCAGATTTTGCATCAAAGATTAACTTTAAACTCATCTGCTTTGAATCTGGATAGTACCCAGCATGCGAGTTTGGATGTGCATGAATTACTTTATATTTACGCTTGGTTTGCGATAGGCGCTTTTCGTTCCAGCCAGTTGTAGCAATCATAAGATCAAAAACTTTAACTATGGCAGTTCCTATCGTCCTGACTTCGCGCACCTTTCGGCCGGCAATATGATCGGAAACAACTCGTCCATGTCGATTTGCAAGATTTGCAAGTGGAACCAAAGTGGCAGATCCATCTAAGGAATCAGTTTTCTCTGCAACATCTCCAATTGCATAGATATTCTTATCATTTGTTAGATTGTTGCGATCAACACTGATGCCATTTCTTGTTCCAACCTTTAAGCCAGCAGCCTTCGCTAAGGAAACATCTGGCCTAACGCCAATCGCCAAGATAATCAAATCTGCAGGCAGTTCAACCCCATTTGCTAAAACAACTGACTTCTCGGTGATGCTCTTTGCACTTGTTCCAAGGTGCAGCTTTACTCCATGAGAACGCATCTCTTTAGCAACCAAGGTAGCCATCTCTGGATCTAGCGGTGCTAAAACTTGGTTCGCCGCTTCCACTACGCAGATGTCGATTCCGCGGTGAATTAAATTTTCTGCAATCTCTACACCAATAAAGCCGCCACCAATAACGACAGCATTCTTTGGCTTTAGATTTACCTGTGAAACGATTCGTTCTACATCTTCAACAGTGCGAAGTGTTAGGGCTCTTTCAACACCTGGAATCGGTGGCACGATTGGTGAGGCTCCTGGACTTAAAATTAACTTGTCATAAGTTAATTCATACTGGCGTCCGGTAGATAACTCCTTTATTGAGACAGATTTTTGCTTACGACTTATAGCTAAAACCTCACTGGCTACCCGAACATCTAATCGAAAACGCGCATGGAGTGATTCTGGTGTTTGTAAAAGAAGTGATTTCTCTTCTTCGATTACTCCACCGACATAGTAAGGCAAGCCACAATTTGCATATGAAACATGGCCACTTTTTTCAATGACAACTATTTCAATCTCATTATCTAGTCGTCGAAGCCTAGTAGCAGCAGACATTCCACCAGCTACGCCACCAACAATTACTACTCTTTTGCTTTTCATAACTCCCTTAGCTATTTGAAAGTACTACGGCTTCACTAACGGTAGACCAGCATTTGTCCAGTCAATAACGCCGCCATCTAAATGTGAGAGTGAAATAAATTGTTCATTGCTCATCTTGGCTAGCGCATCAGCAGATCTGCGACCACTGCGGCAATAAACTGCGTAGGTTTTTGATTTATCTAATTTAGAGATCTCACTTAAAAATTCATTACTCTCAACATTGATATTTATTGCATTCGCAATATGGCCTTCATCAAACTCGGCTTTAGTGCGCACATCCAGAATTACCACACCAGCCTCTTGTGTTTTGGCTTGAAAGCCCACAGCGTCCAGGGTCATAGTAGATTCATTTCCATTAGAACAGCCTGTCAGTAGTACTGCTGAAAGTGCAATCAAAGCAGCGAATTTTCTCATTATGAAATCCCCTTACGCCAGTGTTAAGAATAGTTTTTGTAACTGTGTTGTTACAGCCTCAGAATTGGATTTTTTGTCGACCAAACACTCTTTTAAGCTTGCTGAAATCAAGGTGAATGCAGCGGTGTTAACCGCTTTTGATACCGCAGACATCTGAGTGACAATCTCCTCGCAGTTGCGCCCTTCTTCTAGCATCCTGACAACTGCACCTAGTTGACCATGTGCACGCTTTACCCTGTTTGCAATAGCTTCAGTTTGTTCCTGATCTGATAGCACATGAGTAATTTTTTTTGTTGCCATTCTTACTCCAATCACTTGACAATGCTTATACCCTAGGGGGTATACTGTAGTTTAACAAATCGACACTCGAAGGAGTCAAAAATGTGCTCAAGAGTTACCTGCTTTAAATGTGGCAAACCAACCTGGGACGGCTGTGGTGAACATATAGAAGAGGCGCTAGCTTCAGTTCCAGAGCAGGATCGTTGTAGCTGTTAGTTTAATTTTTAAGATTGCTACTATCCAGCAATGTCTCGCGCCAAGGATGCATTAGCTGATCTTCAAGAGTTAGCTAATCCTAGAAAAGCGACTGTTCTACAACGCTTCTTTAAAACTAGACCCGGTGATTACGCCGAGGGTGATATTTTTCTTGGGATAGTAGTTCCAAAAACCAGGATTGTGGCAAAAAAATATTCAGATCTACCGATCGTTGAAATTAAGAAATTAACTGAATCTAAATACCATGAGGTTCGCTTTTGCGGGCTTCTAATCTTACTTGCACAGTTTGAGAAGGCTAAAAGTAGATCCGAAAAGAAAAAATTGTTTGAATTTTATCTAAAGCAATTAAAAGCTGGTTATGTAAATAATTGGGATTTAATTGATGTAACTGGTGTGCGAATGGGCGCCTATCTAATTGATGAAAGAGCACCAATGGCCGTTTTAAGAAGGTTGGCCAAAAGTGATGACTTGTGGGAAAAGCGGATGTCAATCATCTTTACCTTTGCCTTTCAGAGGGTTGGCGATATGGATCCAACCCTTGAGATCGCAGATTTACTGTTAAAGGATGATCATGATCTAATCCATAAAGCGGTTGGTTGGGCGCTTCGCGAGGTAGGCAAGAAAGATGGTCCGATGCTCAGAAATTACTTAAAGGCAAATGTTGCGCATATGCCTAGAACTACCCTGCGCTATGCAATTGAAAAATTCTCCGCCACTGAACGCAAGCGTTGGTTAAACTCTTAACCCAGTAGACTTACGCAACTATTGAAGGCGGGATATAGATGGCAAGCTTGGTTGTCGACACAGCCCCTCTCGTTCTAGATGTCGGAATTGTTTTACTCGCTGCAGCAACTCTTGGTTACGGCGCTCGACGTGTAGGCCTGCCCTCAGTTGCCGGTTATTTACTAACAGGACTATTAGTTTCTCCATTCACACCAGGTTTTGTAGCGGATGGAAATCAACTCTCATTGCTTGCCGATATCGGCGTTGTGCTGCTCTTATTTGAAGTTGGAATTGAGATTGATTTAAAGCGAATCAGCCGTGAGCAGCGATACTTATTTTGGAGCGTACCAACACAACTTGCAATTGGTATGGTGATTGGAACGCCGATATTTCTCTATTTAGATGTGCCACTGCTTGGTGCATTACTTTTTTCATTATCTATAGCAATGTCATCTAGTGTTGTAATTGTAAATATAACGCGAAGTCCACGACGAAAAACTGACACCATTACTGAAGAAGCGATGCTGGGCTGGTCAGTTATGCAAGATGTTGTTGGTGTGGCTTTGGCAGCGATAATTTTGGCAACCTTTGGAAACAGTGACCGACCACTGCCAATTGCATTGGGTGGCTTAGTTGGTTTTGCGCTGATCGCATATATTTCTTCAAAGATTCTGCCATTTATTTTGCGAAAGGTTCGCTGGGAAAAAGATCTATTTCTTATTTATTCAGTATCTATCGGTCTGGTTTTGGCTGCGATGGGCACCGTTGTATTTGGAATTCCAATGGCTTTAGCAGGTTTCGTTGCTGGGTTAGCAATTAATCAAAGTAAAGATACCGAGGATGTAAGAAAGGCAATCCTGCCATTTCGAGATCTCTTTGCAGTTCTGTTTTTTGTAGTTATTGGTTCCTTGATTAGACCAGACCAACTTGATACTTCATGGCTGTTCGCTTTACTTGTGTTGATATTGATGGTGCTTTTGAAAACTTTGCCGACTGCACTTCTTGTAAGAGCCAGCGGCATACGGGTTAGGCCAATTCAGCTTGGAGTGGGTATCAGCCAAATTGGCGAGTTTTCATTCGTGCTTGGTAGCTTGGCTTTTAATGAGGGTCTAATAACAGCGGATCAATTTAATGGCTTGCTAATAGCGGTCGTAATTTCCATTCTTGGATCAACCCTGTTGGTAAGAAAGATAAAATCCCCAGATTTAAAGCAGTGAGATAGAAAAACTATCGCTTAGAGAATGCCTTAAACATCACCCATGAAAGTAGGGCGCTGACAACTGAAGCCACAATTACTGCAATCACGGCAATGTCTTGAGTCTTTCGGTCATCAAAGGCAATTTGAGCAATGAAAATTGCCACTGTAAAACCTATACCAGCAGCACTTCCAGTTGCAGTAATCATTGATTTAGTAGCACCTTCTGGCATATCAGCTACCTTTAATTTATTTGCTAGAACAGTTGAGAACAAAATTCCTAATGGTTTACCGACAACTAATCCTAAGAAAATACCCCATGCAACTAAGGATGCGCTTGCAAGTTCTAAAGTATCAAGGCTGATTGCAACTCCAGTATTAGCAAAAGCAAATAATGGGACAACAAAAAATGCACTTGCCGGGTGAAACCTATCCTCCAGCCATTCAATTACCGATTCTGCGCCGCCTGCAACTTTTGGAGCATTTGGTGTCATAAGTCCAAGAATTACGCCAGCAAGTGTTGGGTGAACACCAGTTTTGTATAGGGTGAACCACAAGATAATTCCGAAAAAGATATAGATAGCAGTGGATTTGATATTTAAACGCTTCAGTAAGTAAATGAATGCAATTACGGCTGCCCCAGAAATTAGCCAATTAATGAGAATGCCATCTGAATACACCAGTGCAATAATTAAAATGGCAACAATGTCATCTATCACCGCTAAGGCAAGCAGAAATATCCGCAGTGACTCTGGTACTCGCGAACCAATCATCGTTAAAAGTCCGACCGCTAAAGCGATATCAGTTGCTACGGGTACTCCCCAGCCACTAGCCGCAACACCACCAGCAATCGATAAGTAAATAATTGCAGGAAAGGTGACTCCTCCTAAAGCGGCAAGAAATGGCATTAATGCCTTTTTTACAGATGTTAAGTGGCCTGAGGTTAGCTCTCGCTTTATCTCTAAACCTACGACAAAGAAGAAAATTGTCATAAGTGTGTAATTGATGAATTTTTGTACTGTGAACTCAATAGCAAAAACACCAAAACCTAAAGTGAAATCAAAGCTTAAAAAAGAGAAATAACTTTCAGAGATTGGTGAGTTTGCAATTATTAAACCTAGTGCGGCAGAAATTAGAATTAAAACTCCGCCTGATGATTCTCTTTCTAAAAACTCACGCAAAGGTGGTTTTGAAAACCTCTTCACCTTGTTTTAGTCTCCTTTTGCATTTTGGCGATCAAAAACTCTGCTGTTTCAATCACGGTTTTTTCAGCTGAAATAAAGTTGATTTTAAACAGCGCTTTTGCCTTGGCATTGCTAATTAGATTTGGCCTTCCAACTAATAACAAACCTGGTCTTTGTTTTTTATTAAAAAATGCGAGAAATTTCAGTAGAAATGTTGGCGCCCTGCGAGTAACGATTCTTAAAGTTGGATTATTAGCTTTTATGATCTTAGCAATCTGAACTAAAGAGAGAGTTTCTGAAGTTGATAAAATTCGCTCCCCATATGTTTCTGGTAGTTTAATTGAATCCACATGCATTTTTGCTACATCTTTAACATCAACAATTCCCAACTTTAAATCAGGCAGCATGCGTTTAGTGCTTTTGATCAATTGATCAATTATCGCCATTGATGAACCAAATTCTGTATCTAGTGGTTTTCCAATGACCAAGGTTGGATTAATTACGGTTAGTGCAATTTCAGGCGCTTGATTTTTTACAAAATCCCATGCAGCAAGTTCAGCTAAAGTTTTAGATCTTCGGTATGCGGCTCGGCCAATGGGATGGTTGATATCACTCCACATAGTTTCATCAAAATGAGTAGCACCTGCTGGTAGATCTCGGGCAAAAATTGCAGCATTTGATGATGTAAGAATTACCCGTTTAATGCCTGCTTCCTTTGCCGCTTTTAATGCTCGAATGGTGCCATCAACTGCTGGGCGAATTAATTTATTTTCATCCGCTGGAATAACTAGTGGAAATGGTGAGGCGGTGTGAAGAAGTACTTGAATGCCTGCCATGGCTTCACTCCAGCCAGCATCTTTATCCAGGGCTAACTCAATGAATTCAAGGTTTGAGGAAAGAAGATTTATATCTTTTACAAAGGGTTTTAAGGCAGCAATGACCTGCTCTGCCTTATCCAAACTTCGCACCGAGGCTCTTACCTGATACCCCTGATTTAAAAGTTCTAACAGGATATGTCTACCGATATATCCGTTAGCACCAGTCAGTAAGACTTTGCTGATGTCACTCACCTCGTTGTATAGGTTAACTAGCCGTTAGTGAACTGTATCAGCATCCATATTTAGATATTAATACTAACTTGCTACTGTTTATTTGGCGCCTACTTTTTACCTTCAGAGTGTAAGTGTTTCTTCGGTGCTGCAGTTACGCGACCAGCGTGTGCATGAGCGGTTGGATCATTCTTTGATTTAATCAAGCTGGCAATGGTTGATACCAAAAGAATTAAACCAATAACTGCAAGGCTGGTAAGAGTTGGGATTTTTGGTATCTGCACCCAAATTTCATGCAAGTAGGTCAAGATTAATTTGACGCCGATAAACATCAAGATAATTGATAGGCCAAGGGATAGATAGATCAACTTGTCTAATAAGCCTTTTAGTAAAAAGTAAAGCGCTCTTAAACCCAGCAATGCAAAGGCATTTGCTGCAAATACTAAAAATGGCTCTTGAGTGACACCAAAGGTTGCTGGAATTGAGTCTAGTGCGAAAAGTAAATCAGTAGAGGCAATAGCAATTAATACCGTGAACATTGGGGTGGCAATTCGCTTTCCATTTACCTTGGTAAATGCCTTTGACCCATCAAACTCATCAGTCATTGGAACACGACGTCTGATTAACTTAACCAGGAAGTTATCATCTGGAGTTGGGTCTTCATCCCAGTGTTTGAATAATCCAACTCCGGTCCAGATCAAAATCGCACCGAAGATTACAAAGGTAAAGCTAAAGGCGGCAAGAGCGGCAGCACCAACGGCTATGAAAATTGCACGTAGTACCAGCGCCAAAACAACGCCAAACATCAGCACCCGCTGATGATAAATCGATGGCACTTTAAATTGAGCCAGAATAATAATAAATACAAACAAGTTATCGACAGATAAAGATTTTTCAACTAAATATGCTGCGAAGTACTCGGTTCCGTATTGTGGACCGGCTGTTTGCCAAACCCAAATGCCAAAAACAATTGCAATGCTGATATAAAAGATCGACCAAATTGATGCCTCTTTGAACATCACATCATGAGGTTTTTTGCTAACTGTTAATAAATCAATGATTATTAAAACAAGGATTGCTCCGACAACGATTGCCCAGGTTAAAAGAGTTACATTCATTTGATAAACCTATTCAGTAGGAGGGACAGATGACACAAAGCCATGGTCTCCCTTAACCATCTTGATGGTCGCACATCCGGGATATCTCTATCCGTACTGACGAAGGTGCTAAACGAGGTACTCCCCAATGCCAAGGATTCTGGCATAAAAAAACCCTTCTCGCCAAAAATCAAGGTTTTTTAGATTTTCGAGTTGTTTTCTAGGCCGCAATCAAGCCCATTTTCACTTGATCAGGACTGCAAGAATAATCTTAAGTTCAAGTACCAACATAGAGGTTGGTAAAGCGATTGCCTGAAAATCCATTCTTAGAATCATCACATCAAAAGATCTAAATGCTTTTATAGCAGCATCGGCCGTAGCTGATGCTGCAAATTGCAATTCCTCGCCCCTTTGTTTGGCTTATAGTGAACACATTAGGCGCAGGGCAGTTGGCAATTAACCTGTGTTATCTTTTTCTCGCTAGTCACTTTTGATAAATGGAGGGTTCATGAAGAAGATATTGATCTACGAGTTCGGAGACTCCTCTGTTTTGAAGATGTGTGAAGCCGTAATTCCAACCCCAACAGCAGATCAGATTGTTGTCCAGGTTGCAAGAGCTGGTGTGAATTTTCTCGATATTTACCAACGTGGTGGGTCTGGCATATATGGATTAACTTTGCCATTTACACCTGGTATCGAAGGTGCTGGTGTTATTGTTGAAATTGGCTCCGACGTAAATAACCTAAAAATTGGAGATCGCGTGGCATGGGCGATGGCCATTGGTAGCTACGCAGAATATGTGGTGCTGCCTAGCGAAAAGGTTGCAATAGTGCCAGAAGAAATCGATTTGAAAATCGCTGCTGCCGCTGCGCTGCAAGGAATGACAGCTCATTATTTAGTTAACTCCACATACTCAATAAAACCAGGAGATGTTGCGCTGGTGCACGCTGCTGCCGGCGGAACTGGAAATCTTCTCTGCCAAATGATTTTGGAAAAAGGTGGTCGTGTGATTGCAACTACATCAAATAGCGATAAAGAGAAAGTTATTCGCGAAACTGGCGTAACCGATGTTATTCGTTATGACTCACAAAATGTTGTGCAAGAGGTAAAAAATATGACTGAAGGCAAAGGAGTAGATGTTGTCTACGATGGTGTTGGGGCTGCGACATTTGATGATTCCCTAGCCACTCTCAAGCCACGCTCGCTCATGGTTCTCTTTGGTGCAGCAAGTGGGCCAGTGCCGCTCTTTGATTTACAACGACTTAATGTCAATGGTTCACTGTTTATTACGAGACCAACACTGGCTAATTACATAACTAATCGCCAAGAGTTAGAGATGCGTATGAGTGCGGTATTTAAATTAATCACCAAAGGAAGTTTGAAAATAAGAATTGGGCATGAATACGCTCTTGCACAAGCAGCAACGGCTCATGATGATTTAGCTGGTCGTGGAACTGTTGGTAAGTTGCTACTAATTCCTTAATTGAAAGTATTTCGTCAGCACAAACTGTTGGTAAATCCTGAAATACGAGGCAAAAAAGATCTTATTTTCCGCGTGATTTACGAAATTCCTCAAGCAATTCTTCTGAAGGTGGATATGTGCCTGGGAGCCGAGCACCCGCGCGCACCTTTTCTAAAATAAACTCTTCAAGATGGTGTTGTTCCAAAGATGCATTAGCTACCTCTGTAGCAATTTCGTGCGGTATTACCAAAACTCCTTCTCGATCTCCCACTAACAAATCTCCTGGAAATACCGAGACTCCAGCACAACCGATTGGAATTTGAAAGTCGATTGCATGATGATGAATTAAATTAGTATTTGCGGTAACTCCAGCGGTATACACCGGTATTCCAATTGAATCCATCTCATATGAATCGCGAACAGCTCCATCGGTAATGAATGCCACTGCCCCTCGTTTAGCCAACCTTGTTATTAATATCTCGCCAGCAGAAGCAGCACGAGCATCGTTGCGTGAATCAACTATTAATGCTTGACCGGGTCCGACAGACTCGATCGCAAGTCGTTGAGGGTGGTTTGGATTCTTAAATGCTTCTACTTGATCTAGATCTTCTCTCGCTGGTATAAATCTCAAAGTGAACGCTTCTCCAACAAATCTTTCATGGCTTGGAGTACGCAGTACCACTCCATTCAAAAAACGGTTATGAAAACCTCTAATGAAAAGTTGGTTTTGAATAGTTGCGGTACTTGCAATTGATAGCGCATCTTTAACTTCTTTGGCTATTGCCACTTTAGATCGTAACGCTAATCTTGTGCGCCTTAAGGAGTTTCTGATCTATTTCTATACCTAACCCCGGTCCAGTCGGAAGTGTGGCGCCAGTCCAAGTAATCCATGGTGTTCCGGTTGTGACATCGTCAACGAAATACAGTGGTCCTAATAGATCTCCTGGAACTCTCGGCTCAATTTTTGGTGCCAATGCCAAGAAGTGAGCCATTACAGATGACCCAACTCCCGTCTCTAGGTTTGAACCCAGCGAAACTCCAAGACCTAACTCTGTCGCGCGTCGTGCTGATTCTAAACAGGAACGTAATCCACCCTGTTTGCCGGGATATAGAGATACGGTTTTGAAAGATTGAGATTCTGCGATTCGTTCTACGTTATCCAATGTCCACACTGATTCATCAGCCATTAGTAATGCTGGGGTATTTGCCTGCAACCGTGCACTTTCTTTTACGAATCGCCGTGGATAAGGCTGCTCTACGCAAACAATGTTGAACTCCTCTATCAATTTGATAATGGTCCCCTCTTCGGTTGGGTTCCAACCTTCGTTGGCATCCACTAGCAAAGGGGGCTCCGAGCCAATCACATCTCTGACTGCAGCTAATCTCGCCCGATCTTTCGAAATATCCAGTCCAACTTTGACCTTGTATGCCTTGCCGCCACGGCTCTTTGCAATCTCTGCCATCCCACGCACGACCTCTGCTTCACGAGCTGGCAGAACCAATTTAATTGCAAACTCAGTGCGCAGTGCCCCACCAAAGAGATCTGAAACATTTTTTCCTTTTTCTTTTCCCTCTGCATCTAAGCACGCCATCTCAATTGCAGCTTTAAGAAAAGGGCGGTGCCTAGTCCACTGAGATATAGATTGTGAAATGGCATCCCAATCATCAACCTCTAAACCCGTGATTGCTGGGGCAATTTTGCGAATAAGTAGATCTGCAGAACTAACACCATCTTCGCCATTCCAACCCACCGCCGCAGTTACCTCACCAGCACCAATTGCACCATCGGCTGTAACAACTTCAACAATTACGTATTCATTATGGGTAGTTGAGCCGTGTGATGTTTTGGGCAAGATCTCTTTCTTGCGCTCCATTAAAATTAAATGCGTACGGATTTCTTTTATCTTTGACATCACTCACCCAACTCTGGTAGCGCGCGCTTCCAATTCTCACTAATGATCGAATTAATTATTTTGTCAGAGACTTGAGGCATCCCTGGCGCTAGGGCTACCTGATTTATGTTCTTCAAACCATCTATAACTTGATCGACCGAGGCAGATGGAAAATCAGAACCCAAAAGTAATTTATGAGTTACTCCATACTCTATGGCCGTAATCATGGTGTTCCAATAACGCCAAGGGCGATAATGAACTGCTGATATATCCGCGTAAAGATTGGGGGCTTTGCGCATTAAAACAATCAAATCTGTTTCCCATGGGTGCGCTATGTGTGCAACAATCATTCGAAGTTTAGGAAACGCCATACAAATCGGTTCTAAACTAAGCGGATTGGAAATACTTAAATTTCCCTTGCTAGGGAAAGTAGTACCCTGATGCCAAATCACGGGAATATTCATTTTCTCGCAGTACTCAAAGACCGGCCAATAAGCTTTATCTCGAGGATCAAAATGCTGATATGCAGGGCCGACCTTCAATCCACGAAGACCCAATTCATTTACCGAACGTTTCAACTCATCAAGGTGACCAGGCTGAGATGGATCTACAGAGGCCCAACCCACTAACTTCTCTGGATGTTGTGCGACGTAATCTGCAATCACATCATTCGGAACCCAAACGCCAACAGCTTTCGCCTGTAATCCAAACACAACAGTCCTGTCCGCTGTGTTCTTGCATGCCGCCCAATGTTGCTCAGGCGTTGAATCGTAAGAGTGTAAATCAAGCACGCCAGCATGAGCTTTTCCGCCTGAAATCTCTAACTTGACCAGTTTTGATGCAAGTGCTTCAGCAGCAAATTCTTCGGCAACATGATCGGGGTACCACATAACGTGGCTATGAACATCGACGATCATTTTTGCCTCATTTTTAAACCTGGCGGAGCTACTTTCAAATGTCTAGGAATTTCACAACGAGTAGTTACGTGTGGTGAGCCATAGAAAGCACCAACCTTTACATGCGCTGCAATAGATAAAAGAGCCAATGCATCTGCAGGTTGTAGATTCAATTGGTTTTCTAGTAATTTCATTGCCTGATCTATTGCAGTGTAAGAGCTCTTCTCAAAGGTTTCGTCGACGCATAAAACCATTACTGATTCATCATCAATTAGCCAAGGCCATTCCGGTGCAGACCCAGGAATCAATTCAATTTCGACTGTCACTTCTGCAGGCACCTCTAAGCCAACGCCTGAAATCTCACCATCTCCTTGAGCTGCATGAACATCACCAACATACAAGAGTGCGCCTTCAACAAAGACGGGCAATAAAACGGATGTACCACTTCTTACAACGGTCTGATCCATATTGCCGCCATGCTTTCCTGCAAGTCCCGTGGAAGTACTCTCTAGTGGCGCTGTTCCTAGGCAGCCAATCATTGGTTTTAGAGGAACTGTAATTGCCGGTGAGAAAACAATCCCCTTAGGTGAAACTTCACAGATTCTTCCTAGTGGCTGCGGAACACGACCAGGGTTGACCGCCCCTGCATGAGCATGTCCGCCACACCAACCATGTGGGTCGCAATCGATTGCGAGAATATGTACCAAAATTGCATCACCTGGCTTAGCGCCTCGTATCGAAATTGGTCCAGTTACCGGATTGCCTTTGCCGGGCGTAGGTTTTGGTAATTCAAATGCAGTTGCAGTTGGTCGTCGATCTAAGAGAGCGCCAGCTCGAGCATCATGAGTAGAGAAAACAACCCGATCACCAGATTCAATTTCAAAAACTGGCGGCAGATCCGGAGTGAAACTGCTCTGAGAAAAACTCCGCTCAATACGCTGCAATAGTTACCTACTTCTTATCTGCATTTAAAGTGGCTGAATAGAAATTCTCGATAGCTTCAGCAACAGCCTCAATACTCATTTGCAATATCTCTTTTCCAAGTTCATCAGGAATGGCTCCAGGATTATCTCCGTACCCATTCATCTCTTGCCAAGAACCAGCGAGTTCAACTCGCATAGGTGAGACCCATGAATCTCGCTTTGTTAGCGAATTCTTATCCGGCCAAAGAGAGGCAGGTGGATTACTGCCTACTAAATGCGGTGCTATTGCTTTGACTATGGCAGTCTCGAATGCTCCTGCATGTCCTGGTACTCGCCCATAATCGAAGGCATCTGTTTTTTTGATTCGACTCCACGCTACAGACCACCATGAAGCTGCTGCTGCATGAATATTAAATTGCAGCGCTAAATCGCGAGCTGCTAATTGGAAAATTTCATGATTTCCACCATGTCCGTTTACAAACATTATTTTTCGGAAACCAGATTTAGTCAATGAACGCCCAATATTCATTAAAACATCAAGGAGTGTTTTGGTATCTAGCGATATCGTTCCACCAAATGGAAGATGATGGTCTGAAGAGCCAAACGGTAGTGTTGGAGTAACAAGGATTGGAACTGAAGCAGGAACCAACGCACTCGCCGCGCGTGTTATATGTTCAACCTGTAACGTATCTGCCCAAACAGGTAAATGTGGACCATGTTGCTCAATCGCTCCGATCGGCACGATAACCATGCCACCAGCGGCCGCAAAAGTTTTGATCTGTTCTCTATTGTGCTCAGCAAATAATCTTGATGACATTTATGCCTCCGGTATCGCAATTGAGTCTGTATTAAATGACTGAAGTAAGTTTGGTGCTAGTCGCTCGAGCCACTCTTTTGCCACAGCAACTCTCCTGGCCTTCGCAATCGCGATCTTTATTGCCTCATCTGTTGTATGCGCACCCGCGGGGTAGAGTGTTTTTGCGTTTGCAAGACCAAACTTAACACAAAGTGGCGCACCAGCAGTGATTAAGTCATGCATCTCTACAATTCGAATCGTTCCACCACTTGCATCCATAGTTTCTACATAAATATCAAGAGGTATTTCGACTTCCTTACGAATCTCCTGAATATGTTTGACCGTTAGATCAGATGGAATGTTCACACTACTTGCACCCAGCTCCTCAAGTAATTTAACCATTGCCGGATTTCCCGCAGGAACGTAGGCGCTAACTTTCCAATGGATATTCTTTGGCCAAAGACCCATCTCCTGTCGCTTACGAAAAACCCTCAATAAGCCAAGGTCGCCAATTAAAAATCCACGAACTCCAAATTCAAGAGCCCTATCAACATCGGCAATCGCTGCATTTATCTGATCATTTCCTCGAATAGAAGAGTATCCCGCAAATTTGCTACCAGTATGAGCAAGTAAACCAATATCAAAGCCCGCCCTAGGGCCGACAAGAAGGCAAATTTCAATCTTTTCAGATGCAGCTAACTTAACCATCTCTCTGATTTCACTCTTAAGCAAGAGCATTCCACCACTGCCTTGCGAAATACGATTGATTGTTACGCCAAGATTTTTAGATTCTTTAACTAAAGCTTCAAAAACCTTTGGGCCCTCTATCGAAGGTACTTCGACTCGATAGTGGCCGCCATCTTTATATGTCTTAAGATTCTCTGCGTTGGTTGAAGTCATTCAAATAGATTTCTAATAACTTATTTCTTGCGAGGATCTTCTAGGCCTAAGAAGCCCAACGCATCCGCATGAATAATACTTTCAATCTGCTCAAGAGGGACCCGTGGCAACTTTGTACCTTCTAATATGTCATTGACTGCACGAAGTCGCTCTATTGCATATCCGGGAGTTGTTACTGGAAAATCTGAACCAAATAGCAACTTACCCATGGCTCCCCACTCAGATGCAAAGATAAGGCCCTGGTATAACTGCCACGGTCTTGTGTAGATCGCAGATACATCTGCGTAAACATTGGGGTGTTTTCTAATTACTGCAACTGTGTCCCAAACCCAAGGATGTCCAATATGCGCCATCACAATCTTTAGGTCTGGAAAACGTAATGCCACTTCGTCGGTAACAAGCGGGTGCGAGTACATAATAGGAGCTTCACGCACAGGTGAGGTACCGGTATGAAAGACAATCGGCAGATTATGTTTTTCTGCTCGAGCATAAAGTCTTAGCGCCTCACGTCCCAGAGGATCGAAACGTTGATAATTAGCACCGAGCTTAATTCCTTTCATTCCCAGAGCTACGCAACGATCAAATTCTTCGATCCAATCATGTTGATTAGGATCTACAGAAAAGAATCCAATTCGATGTGGGTGCTCTTTGGCGAATTCATAGATTGAATCATTGATTCGATCTTTATCATCTGGCGTACCAACAAAGCGATCAGTGTCCGGAACGTGAATATTGAATACAAATGCTATATCTGCAGCTTCCATACCTTTTTCGTAGTCAACCCAACTATTGGTGGTGTTAACTGGTGGGCCAGAGTGCCAACCGGAATAAGTCTTTCTTTCAGCGGCTGGAACCTCATCCTTGTGGGTCGGTCCATGTGTATGAACATCAACAATCATTTGAAAGATCTTTTCTTAATCTCGTAGGAAGCGGTCGATGACATTTTTTGTGATTCGAGAAACTTTTTCATCAACTAGAAGAGCTGATATATAAGTGATTGATCCAGTTGAAAAGACCTCACCACCCGCGCCAGGGAAATCTTTGTAAACCATTTCAGCGCCACTGTTTTCACCCGGATTCTGTCCCATCGCTAGACCGATGAAACCCTCTCCGGTGTTTGGAGTTCGCTTATCAGTCTCGTGTCCAGAAGCTCCACCTGGAACTCGTTCATGCAGGGTCTTCTCCCCGAATAAATCCCCATCTCGAAGACCTGTTCCTTTAAAGATCCAATGTTTTGCATTAGTAACTTTGTATGGAGCAGAAGTTCCCTCGCCAACGTGATCGAAAATCACGCCAACTAAAGGTGCTGGAGACTCGAAAGTTTTATGGAAGCGGTTATCAAATTTACGCTCTTTACCATTTAGCCAGACATCCATATCGGTTCCAGCATGGTCATGATCAGTTAAGTATCGGACTTTCGAATCGTCAACATATTCAACTTCACAATCAAGTCCATTTCCGCCAAGATACATAAATCGTCCACCGCGATTGAAAACCCAATCACGTACACGGATATATTCCTCACGGTACCAATATTCAGGATGCATTTCTGTTAGAAGAGTTTTATATTGATCTAGGTCAAGAGTGCCATCACGTAGTTGAGCATCGCTGTATACGTCGTACTCGTACCCTTCGCGCTCTAACCAACCTAATAAACGCCACATGCCCGGGGCAAGCGTAGAAGCCATACGTCCGATCATTGGATCTGAAACCTGCTCGTGTTCAAAAACCATATTGTGAATTTCAGGACGCTCAAATGAAAGAGGAGGATATGAATCATTTGGATACATTTGACTCTTTGCAGTTCCCAGATATCGCGCCAAATCTTGACGGGAATTTATTGTTGGCTTTTCAGGTAAACCGTTGTCATTGATGTAATTACTTCGACCACCAAAATTGTTGTAAGCATTCCAGTTATTAGTTGCAGCCAAGACTGCTATTTTCGCTTTAGGCTTCTTAGGCGCAACCACCCATGGCATCGAGAAGAACTCGCCACCCTCGTTCTTTAGATGAACGTAATAAAGACCAGACTTTTCAGGTGCTTTAAGTCGCCATGTATTCAATGGGCTAGGAAATCCAACTTTGTTGAATTGCACTCCGGTTTGCGTGAAATCAGTATCTGGCAGCATCTGGATCATAGCTCTAGGTCCATGCTCATCCAACCAAGTTTGAACTCCGTGTGACTCTTTTTCCCATCCATATCTAAACAGTTCAACTCGGCAAGATGTACTGGAGTTAATTCGAATAGTTGATAGCTCCCCCGAAACAGACCACTTTGGCCACATGTGGCCGATTAATTTGTCTGATAAAAGTCTAAACTTTATTGGTTCTGCAACTGGCAGAGTGATCTCAACATGTTTGGATCCGAATCCAGGTTTGCCAAGTGTCATTTTGTAATTTCCTGGCTTTAAATCTGTCTCAATAGCACCACTCATATAGGACTTGCGACTATCAAGAACCTCTCCATCGCGCGTGAATTCAACTGTCACATCACTAACTGCTAGGTAATTCTCATCTGACACATAACCAATAATTGGCATCCGTTTTCCTAACTATTTTCTTCTTGGAAATGACAGGCGACCTGGTGCTTTACCAAATTGCCGATAGACAAAAGTTGAGGGCGTTCTTCCGTGCATATGCTTGGGTTGCCTAATTTTTCTCGTAACGGGCAACGGGTATTAAACGCACAACCTGAGGGCATATTTGTAGGACTTGGAATGTCACCCTTAAGAATTGTTCTTTGTCGCAACTTTTCAACGCTGGCATCTGGAACAGGGACAGCAGAAAGCAAGGCTCGTGTATAAGGATGTCTAGGATTTTTGTAAAGTTCTTCAGAATCTGCAACCTCGACGATACCACCAAGGTACATAACAGCAACTCGATCAGAGATGTGTTTGACCACTGCTAGGTCATGAGCAATGAACAAATAAGCCAATCCAAATTTCTCTTTGAGAGACTCCAATAGATTGACCACTTGAGCTTGGATAGAAACATCAAGTGCGCTAATTGGTTCATCACAGATAATTAATTCTGGCTCTACTGCAAGAGCTCTTGCAATACCAATGCGCTGTCTTTGTCCACCAGAGAATTGATGTGGATAGCGATTGGTAAAAGATGGATCCAAACCAACTAAAGTGAGTAACTCTTCAACGCGATCTTCGCCGGCAGCATTTTTTAGCGGCAACTTATGGGTTATCAGTGGTTCGGTCAAAATCTGTCTCACTGACTGACGTGGATCCAAACTGGAGTAAGGATCTTGAAAAACCATTTGCACCTTGCGTCGTAATGGTCTCATCTCTTTTGTAGATTTTTTCAGCAAGTCCTCGTTATCAAGAAGAATTGTGCCTTCATGCGGGTCATTAACTCTAACAATTGCTCTTCCCACAGTAGTTTTTCCTGATCCAGACTCACCAACTAGGCCTAGCGTTTCACCCTTAGAGATTTGCAGTGAAACATTATTAACTGCGTTTACAAATTTTTTAGTTTTTCTAAAAAGAGATCCACCTATAGGGAACCGTACAGACAAGTTATCAATCTCAAGAATGAATTTACTCATAGCTGAGGTTATCCGTTAACTTTAGTTACGCTTGGGTAGAAACAGGCGGCGCTTCTGTTATTCATCACAGGAACCATGATTGGGTTTTGTACTGCGCACTTGCTTTGCGCAAACTCGCACCTAGGTTCGAATGAGCATCCTTCTGAAGTTTTCGACATATCTGGTGGTGCTCCAGGTATTGGAATTAGAAGACCTCCGCGCGGGCGATCTAGTCTAGGAATCGAACGCAACAAACCAACTGTGTAGGGATGGGTTGGGTTTGCTAAAACTTCTGCTGTGCTTCCTTGTTCTAGAGCGCTGCCGGCGTACATCACCGTCAGTTTTTCAGTTGAGCCTGCTACTACTCCTAAGTCATGAGTAATCAAAAGCAAACTCATCCCAATCTCTTTCTGTAAACGCGCAATCAATTCAAGTATTTGAGCTTGAATCGTTACATCTAGAGCAGTGGTGGGCTCATCAGCGAGCAAAAGTGCCGGATCGCATGAGAGCGCCATCGCGATCATGGCTCGCTGCCTCATGCCACCAGATAACTGATGGGGGTATTGGTTTGCGCGTTGTCCAGGATCAGGGATTCCAACTAATTCCAGCAACTCGACCGCTCTGTTGTGAGCAGCTTTTCCATCTGCTTTACCGTGCTCTTCTAACTGCTCGACAATTTGCTGAGAAATAGTAAGAACTGGATTAAAACTAGTTAATGGATCTTGAAAAATCATTGCGATTGAGCCACCACGCAGCTTGCGCATTTCTCGTTCCGATAGACCAACTAACTCTTGCCCACGAAACTTGATACTACCTGTAGTAATTTTCGAGGTTTTTTTCGGCAACAGATTAAGTAGTGCGAGTGCGCTTACGCTTTTACCAGAGCCTGACTCGCCCACCAAGGCCATTGCTTGACCTTCATCTATGGAGTAGCTCAAACCTCTAACCGCTTTGACTTGACCTTGACGCGAGTTAAATTCAACTCGTAAATCAGATACTTCTAATAGTTTGCTCATTACCTCACCGACTTTGGATCGACTGCTTTTCGAAGCCCATCACCAATAAAATTAATTGCTAAGACAGTGATAACAATTAAGAAGGCTGATGGCACCCAAATCCAAATCTTGTCAAGAAGAATATCGGGCTGTTGGGCTAAATTCACCATTTGCCCCCAACTAGATGTAGGCGGACGTACTCCAAGACCTAAGAATGATAGGCCGGCTTCGATGAGAATTGCACTAGCTATTCCAAAGGTACCCACGACTGAAAGTGGCCCTAAAAGATTTGGGAAAATGTGAACAAAAATTGCTTTTGAATCTTTAACACCTATGACTTTGGCTGCAACCAAAAACTCTTGCTCTCGCAACGTCAAAACCTGACCTCTTACAACACGGGCTGAAGTGGGCCATGTAGTAAGAGCAATAACAAGAATTACAGTAGTTAAGCTCGGCCCGAATATCGCGATGAAAACAATGATCAGAATCAGTGGCGGTACGCTCATGAATCCATCAGTAATGCGCATAAGTATCGTGTCAATCCACCGACCAAAATATCCTGATGCTAGGCCGACTGAGATACCGATTAATAATGAAATTGATACGGCACCTACTCCGACTATTAAGGAGGTTTGAGCACCAAAAGCAACTCTCGCCCATACATCTCTTCCAATATCATCGGTACCAAGAAGATGTTTACTGCTAGGTCCTTGACCTACCTCTTCCAAATCAATATCAGTAGCTCCAAGTGGTGCAATAGTATCGGCAAATAAAGCCATCAACACAACGATGGCCAAAATTACTAGCCCGACGATCGAAAGTTTGTAAGAAGCAAATCTTCGAAATGCCTCTCTTGATAATGATTGGGATGATTTAGCCAAGGCGCACCCGTGGATCTGCAATTGTGTAGGTGATATCAGTGATTAAGTTTGATATTACAACAGTTACAGCAACTACTAACACGATGCCCATAACCATGGTTATATCTCGATAATTTGCCGCTCTTACTGCGAGTTGTCCCATTCCTGGCCAGTTAAAAATTGTTTCCGTTATAACCGCACCAGCAATTACTTCCGGTAGGTGCATACCAACCACGCTAATAATAGGCATCAATGCATTTCGAAATGCATGACGATAAACGACTCGTTTGTTGCTAATTCCTTTAGAGCGAGCTGCAACCATAAACTCTGAATTTAAAACATCTAGCATGCTGGCCCGGGTGTACCTAATGAGTTGAGCGGCAAGGCCAATAGCTAAAACCGAACTTGGAAGAATAAGGTGCTCAATTAAATCTAGAAATGACTCATCCCCCAGATCATGCATATCGCTGGTTGGAAGCAAATCTAGCTTCACACTGATTGTATAAATAAAAAATAACGCGAGAATAAAACCAGGAATACCCGCTATAAATATCGGAATTGATCCTAAAATATAATCTACCCAAGTATTTTCTCGGACTGCAGCCCAAATACCGATAAGAATTCCAAATATAATTCCGAAGAATAATGCCGTAAAAACTAAAATTGCGGTGGCGCCAATTCGTTCACTTAAAGCTGCAGTTACCGTCATATCCTCTGAAGAGGAGTAACCCAAATCGCCTTGTACTACTTTCGAAATCCAAATTACGTAACGGACTGTAACCGGGCGATCTAGCCCTAATTCTGCTCGCATTTCTTTGATATCTTCTGGGGTAAGGGTTGCTGCAACTTCAGGACCTAGCCGAGCGTCGAGTTCATCGCCCGGGGCAAGGCTAAGGCCAATATAAACCAGCGTGGTAGTAATCCATAAAACAACTACTCCGGTCAGAATTCTCCGAACTATCTGTTTCAACATTTGAATACTACCAATCTGTAACTAGTTAATTTATCTTAAAAACTAAGAGATACATGAGGATCATATAGATCTATAACCCTCATGTATCTCAATAGCTCTGGCGCTTACTTAAATCGCCAGCCAGTTATTCCCATTGCTGAGTCACGATCATTTGGATAGAGCTTGAAAGTTCCAGCCAAATTCTTGCTCACCGCATTTAGAGTCTGCTTAGTCCAGGTTGTAAAGAATGGCATTTCATCCTGAGCTAACTTTGCGAGTTGATCCTCGATTTTAGCAATCTCTGTTTTATCTGTTTCTTCAAAGAGTTTTGCATACAATTCAGGGATATCGCATTTAGCGTAAAATGAGAATGTCGGTGATTTACAGTTAAAGAAACCTGAACCACGAGCAGTACCAAGTCCAAGTGAGCCACCTGAGTTCAGAGTTAAGGCATAAGAAGCCTTAGCTGGATCAGTAACTCTTTGACCTGCTACCCACGCAGCTTGATCAACTGGATCAAGCTTGACTTTCAAACCAACAGCTTCCAGTTGTTCCTTCAAGATTGGAACAATCTTTGGCCAGGCTGGATCAGTTAGTGGGGAGTACATAATTACGTACTCCTTCGTCAAGTCCGCTCCGCTTGCCTTTAGAAGTTCCTTTGCCTTTGTAGGGTTGTATTCGAACTTGTCCAGGTTGCCCCGGTCCTGATCAAATGCAGGGTACATCCAGCGAATCTCGCCATTGTTACCGAAAACGTTCTTTAATACTGAACGTCGGTCAAAAGCGTAGGCAACTGCTTGACGAACGCGCTTGTCACCAAAAACTGGGTGATCAGCACGGAATTGGAGGAATTGAGCAGCAACAGTGTTATTCCACTGAGCTGTGTGTGTTTTCAACTTCTTGACCTGATCCTCATTAGACACATCAATATCAATTGCTAGGTCTAGTTGGTTCTTTTGAAGAAGTGGAAGAATGTTGGTTGGCTTAACGTTAAGCAACCAGAACACTTTCTTAATCGAAGGCTTAGCTCCATAATACTTAGTATTAACATCGAATTCAATGTATTGATTTCGCTTAAACTTAGTAATTTTGTAAGGACCTGTTCCAATTGGCTCTGCAACAACAAAGTCTGAGATTGCCCACTCTTTGTTCTCTAGGCCTTTATGAGATTCAGTTGGAATAATTGAATAAACTGCGTCAGTGATGTAGCGAATCCACTGTGCGTTTGCAACTTTCAACTTAATCTTTATGTTGGAATCATTAACAATAGTTACTCCGGAAGGAATTCCTTCTAACTTATCTTTAAGAGCTTCACAACCTTCAACCTCTAACCAACGATCTGGCTTGTAGCCAATATAGTTAGTGGTTGTTAGACGA
The DNA here is from genome assembly GCA_044353095.1 of Candidatus Nanopelagicus sp. Taxonomy (GTDB): domain Bacteria; phylum Actinomycetota; class Actinomycetes; order Nanopelagicales; family Nanopelagicaceae; genus Nanopelagicus. The sequence continues at coordinate 13,842 of JBILCN010000009.1, read as the reverse complement.
CAAGCTAGGCCGATCGTATCTGCCACATCTTGTGCTGTGAACTTAGTGCCATCATGGAAAGTAACACCTTTTCGAAGTTCAAAGGTCATTTCCTTGGCATCTTTTGAGATAGACCATTTAGTTGCAAGATCAGGAAGAATTGTTTTCTCGTCTGCAGCTATCTTTACCAGGTTCGAGAAAAGTAAAAAGTTAACGAAGTGATCATTTCCCGAGCTGTTACGTGTAGGACCAAATGCTTGAGAGGTATCTCCCATGCGAGTTACGCGCAAGACTGAAGGTTTCGCAGTTGCAGCATAATTTGTAAATTTTGATTTCGACGCCAGATTTTGATTAGCAGCAAAAGCTGGAGCTGAAGTAAGTGAAAGAGCTAGAGCCGGAAGCAATACCGAAGCTAAACCCTTTCTAGTTATTTTTCTCATATTTCCCCTTTGGTATTTAGAGCAGTAACAACTCAAACTCTCCTGTTTAAGTTGCAGTTACTTCAGGCGTTAGCCTGTCCAGAACGCTAGTGGGCCATAAGGAAATTTGATACAAAAAGAGATAACTATTTTGTTATGTCTATAAGGGAAAGCAGCCTAAATGAGGGAGGTCAACGCGGACTACTTAAAATTCGCCGCAATCTCCGGCTTCAGATTCACCCCTAAACCTGGTGCGTCCGGTAAGCGCACTACCTTGCCATCACTATCAAGGGGCTTTTCCAGGATGCCATCTGAGTAGTAGTACTCACCAATAATGTCGGATGGGAAGCGCATCGATAATCCAGGCATTGCAGCTGCAACTTGTAATTGAGCCGCGGCTCCCACGCCTGACTCACCGTTGGAACCGATAACAGAATCCAACCCAAAGGCATCGGCAATTCGTCCCATTTGAACAGCCTTATTCGGACCGCCGCTCTTACCAACGTAGATGCTCATTACATCTGCTGCGTCGGCGCGCAATACCGCTACTAAATCTTCCAAACGGAAGACAGATTCATCTGCTACGACAGGAATACCTAGTTCTTTGAGCTCATGCATTCCTTGTAAATCTCCCGCAGCAACTGGTTGTTCAAGAAAGGCTGGTTTGTATGGACGCATTAACTCCACTGCTAATCGAGCCTGGCTTCGTCGATAGCCAGTATTTGCATCTGTGCCTAGGAAGGTCTGGTCTCCTACCAACTTTCGTGCATATGCAAAGCGATCACCATCATCAACAGGATCTTTACCGATCTTAAGTTTGAAAGAAGTAAAACCCATTTTCGTGGCAGCTTCATAAACATGTTTAATACGATCTTTATCTCCGCTGAGTGAGAACTTGATTGGGATAACTTTTCTAATCGCGCCACCGAGCGCCTCTGCCATTGAGATATCAAGAGTGCGAGCGTAAGCATCCCATAGCGCTACAGCTACACCGGCCTTAGTAAAGGGGCTTGCGGCAAGAGCATTTTCCATAATTGATTGCAATCCTTCGACCGGTGATAACGGTTGACCGATAAGTTTCGGGGCAATCGCATTTCTAATTGCATGTTCAGCAGTTCCGCTGTCCTCACCGCTCCATCCCAAAGTTCCACTTACCTCTCCGATTCCAGTAACACCAGCAGAGGTAGTGATTCTGACTATGAGAAAGTTTGACTTGTCGTGGGTTCCGCTTGAGCCTTGTACGACTAGCGAGGGATTGACTGACGGACTAACTGCGACAGTCTCGATTTTTGTAATAGTTGCATTGATTGATTTGCTCATGATGACAGTCGCTCTCTATTAATTTTCTTTAGTTTAGGCAGTGTTCAACAAAAATGCTAGTTATTTTGAAATATTTTTAATCACCTAGTGCTAGATCGAACATATTCCGAGTAATTTTGGACAGTGTTTCATCAATCGGTAACCCCGCTCCCCAGTTGACCGAACCGACGCTAATAACCAGACCTCGGTTGGGTGTTGTGTAAGAAACTAGCTCCGCACCGGCTCCGGGTCCATTGGTGCCCCGAGCAAGTAACTTAGTATTTTCTGGAGTTTTAGAATCCATCTTGTCAGTTTCATGTCCTGAAGCTCCGCCAGGACAACGAATCGCTAGAGTCTGGAATCCAAAATGGTCACCATTTTTTAATCCAGTTCCGCTAAAAATTGGGTGATCGGCATCAAGGACCTCATAGGGAGCACCGGTCCCCATGCCCGCAAAGCTCATTACTACGCCAAGCAGAGAGCTTTCATTTTCATGACGAAGCCCAAATCGGCTTGGAATCAAAGCTCCATCACCAGAGTACGCACGATGCGGCAGCCAATCAGAGAGATCCATATTGAAAACCTTCATCGCATCATCGCCCAACTCAACACTGCAATTAATGCCATTGCCACCTAAGTAAAGTAGCCGTCCACCATTTGCAACCCAAGCTTTTAATTTTTTATACATATTTATTGTCCAGTACTCCGGATGTGTGCTGAGTACCAGTACTTTGTAATCGGATAAATTCAATGTTCCATCATCAAATTGATTTTCAGCATAAAAGTCATATTCAATTCCTTCTCGTTCCATCCAGCCGAATAGGCGCCATTCGCCACCAACTAAATGTTCAGATCCAATTTTCAGTATCGGATCGGTGATAGCGCTGTTTAAATCAATGTTGTTTATAGGTTCAGGTCGATCAAATGACAGAGGTTCGAATTCATTGTTCACCCACCAGATTGCGCCAGTTGGTCTAAACCATGGCGACTCTTGTGAAACTGAGATTGCTGGGGCCTGAGGCAACTTATCTGCTGCAACGTAATTGCTTCTGCCACCCCAATCGTTATATGCATTCCAACAAATATTTGATGCCAAGAGTGCCACCTTTGAAACTGGTGCTTTTGGTGCAACTATCCAAGGAAAAGTGAAAATCTCACCTGATAAAGATTTGAGTTGAATGTAATACAGCCCGCTCTGTTCTGGAGCAATTAAAGTGCGCGCATCAAGATCAGGAGGGAATTGGAATCTTTCATGGTTCCAACCAACACCACTCTGCGAAATATCACCGTCTGGAAGAGTTTGCGAATCACCCGCCGGCGCAAAAGGTTCAAATCTACCAATCTCTCGAATTTTCTCTGCTTTCCACCCCAAACGCCAAAGAGATGCATCGACCACTTCATGAGAACTAAATCGAATCTCTGCTTTCTCTCCAGCCCGGCTCCACTTTGGCCAGATATAACCTGACAACTTCTTTGACAGCAATCTAAATTGCACTGGCTGCGAATTCGAATCCTTCTGATAACTAGTTATCTTGGATCCATATCCCGAGCACGATATCGCGACCTGATAATTACCATCAGGCAAAGTTCCGTAAATAGCGCCAGATGGTGCTGACTTAAATACAAATGCATCTTTTACATAATTAGTTTTATCTTTTATGCGAAACTCAATCTGGGCGTCGGCAATTGCTACATACATCTCATCACTTATATAGCCGAGCAACTCCATCTTATTTATCTTAGCGGTAACTCGTAAGCCGTTTGCAAGTAAATTAGTGCAGCATCATGCATATCTTTAATCGAGATGAATTCGTTAGGTTCATACTTCCAGTCACCAGGCCCCATGACTACTGTTTCAATTCCAGCCGAAGCCATATCTGCACCATCTGTAACAAATGCTTGAGTTGGCATAGATTTGGAAACTTCGACACTGTGCTTTCTTACCTTTTTAAAAGCACCATCAAGGGCTGAAATAATCGTTGAGTCAGGTCGACCAAGTAGGCCTTTTTGTGCTGCAGTTATTTTGATTTCATATTCGCAACCAGGAACTCGATTCTCATCCACCAAATTCGCAAGATCTGAGTAAACAGTTTTTCGGTCCATGTCTGGCAGGGTACGAATATCACCATACATCTCAGCTATTGGCGCAATGCAACCTGCGGCAAATCCAGAATTCAAAACACCAACAAAAACTGTTGGCAAATCCGGAAGATCTGCAATTCGTTTTCCGGTTGGACTCATGTCACCCAGTTTTTGATAGAGCGCTACCGCGGCTTTCAATGCATCAATGCCATCTTCGATTCTGGATACATGTGCAGCATGTCCTTTTACTGTGATCTTAAATTTGACTGCACCGCCATGGGCGTAATGAACTTTCATGTTGGAAGGTTCACCACAAATTCCATAACCTTCATACGGTCCTTCTGAAGCAAGTACATACTTTGTTCCTAAACCAACAGTGTCATGATGCATTACTGCTTGAAGGATGAAATCACGGGGTAAATCTTTTTGTTGTGCCGCTGCCTCAGTTGCTGCAATCATTGCAGCTAACCCGCCCTTCATGTCTGCAATGGCAGCTCCGTAAAGTTTGTCTCCTTCAATCCATCCTTCTAACGGGTCACGGCTCCAGCCCGTTAAGTGATATGCACCATCCATGTGCGCATTGATCACAAGCGGTAATTGACTTGAATTCTTGCTACGAACGGTTGCAATCACATTTGGTCGCCCCGCAACTACATCCTCGTCATGAGTTTCAATTCCCTGCTTACGTAACCTGTCAGCAATGAAGGCTGCTAACTGGCCTTCGTTATCGCTATCACTCTTAAAGCTCATTACCTTTCGGGCCAATTCAACTAGTTCGTTGCGATTAATGGCTTCTAAGTTCAACATCTTGAAATCATAATGGAATTGGTGATCCTAAAGAAGGCAAGTTTTCGTTATAAAGTCTAGATAAAATCTAAATTCTCTATCCTTTTTTTCAAATTCATGCATACAATTCTCTACTTCTAATCCAAAAGAGAGGCTTTTCCGTGAATCCTGATAAAAATCTAGAAGCGCTCAGTCAGAGCCCAAATGCTCCATTTAATATCTCACTGTTATCAATCCAATATATGGATCGCAATTTCTATGCTTCAGGACAAGTAGCCAAGCGAGGCGATGGCATGCTCGCCACTGGCTTAGTTGGAAAAGATGTAGATATGAAATTGGCTCAGGAATGTGCCTGGCAGTGCGCTGTTAACCTTTTGGAATCCGTAAAGAAGGAGATTGGTTCGCTCGATCGCATTGAATATGTCGTTCGACTCGGAGTTTATGTTTCAAGTGCCGATGGTTTCACTGATCAACATCTTGTCGCTCATGGCGCAAGCCAGGTGATCTTAAATGTATTTGGAGAGGAGCGAGGTAAGCACACTCGAACCGCAATTGGAGTGAAATCTCTCCCGCTGAACTCTCCTGTCGAAGTTGATGCGATTTTCAGAATCAAGTAATTATGTTTGATGTTCTTCTAAGTGGTGGGCTGATTGCAGACGGGACTGGCTCTCCACTTAGAAGAGGCAACATTGCAATTAAATCTGGAAAAATAACCATAACCAATGAAGAGCCAGAAGCTAATAAGAAAATTGATATTTCTGGAGAAATAATTGCTCCTGGTTTTGTGGACATCCATACTCATTCAGACTTAACTTTGCTATCTAATCCTCTAGCGCATAGCAAAATTCAACAGGGAGTAACTACTGAAGTAATAGGAAACTGCGGATATGGAGTTGCGCCTAATCCATACTCAGTTAGTCAAAATCCATTACGTTCGGGTTTAGCTTTTATTGATTTAGATCCAAAAATTGATTGGAGTTGGAAAAATCAATCTGACTTCCTCGATACTTTAGCCAGCTCTGGAGTTTCACTAAATGTAGCTTCACTGATTGGGCACATACCTATTCATACAGCCGTAGCTGGTTTTGGCGAGAAAATTGCATCGCCAGATGAGATTAAACAAATGCAAAATCTGCTGCGAGAGAACTTTGCTTCTGGAGCTTTTGGTTTCTCAACTGGTTTGAATTTAACTCCTGTCTCCTACGCTTCAGAATCTGAATTAGTTGCACTTGCAGAAGTAGTTGCCGAATTCGATGGGATTTTTGCAATTCATATGCGCGAGTATGGCGATAATTTAATGCGATCCATTGATGAAGTAATCCGAATAGCAAAAAAATCAGGTGCCAGACTGCAAGTCAGTCACTTGGTAGCTCTGGGTGAAAAGAATTGGGGAGGAGTTGAAAAAGCCTTCAAAGTAATTGAAGAGGCCAACGCGCAAGGTTGTGAAATCAACGTCGATGTCTATCCATACATTGCTGGATCCTGCCCACTGAGCCAAATACTTCCCGACTGGGCGCAAGAAGGTGGCGATAAACAAATGAGAGAGCGCCTAAAAGACATTGATGTCAGAGTTAAAGTTAAGAAGCAATGGAGTGAAATTGGAATAGATTGGGAAAATTACCAAGTTGCCTCAGTGTTCCCAGAATTTTCTTCATTTGTTGCCAAGCGAATTCCACAAATAGCCAAAGAGTCAGAGGTAGAGCCAGATGAACTAGCGCTGCATTTGCTCTCAGAGATGGGTCATTCAATAGCGATAGTTGCATTTGGACGAAATGAAATAGATGTTAGAACCGTCTTCGCTCACCAATTATCAATGGTGGGTTCTGATGGACTTTCACTTGATCCCAACGGCCCTACTGGGCTTGGCGTCCCACATCCCCGTTCATATGGAACCTTTCCTCGCGTCATTAAACGCTATGTCGGGAAAGATGGAATATCAATAGAACGAGCGATTCAAATCTGCACCGGTGCTCCTGCCAAAAAATTACATTTGCGCGATCGAGGTTTGATTAAAGATGGATACTTTGCAGATCTTGTCGTATTCAATCAAGAATCAATAATTGATCAAGCTACCTACGAAGAACCTCATCAATTTCCATTAGGAATCTCTTATGTATTTGTTAATGGGCAAATAGTTGTTGATCATGGAAAACACACTGGAGAGAAACCAGGAATGATACTTCGCCACACTCGTTGAACTACCCAGAAATATCGGTGAACCATAGCTGGGTAGAGATACAAATGATTAACTTTTATAATTTGTGCTTCCGGCGTGTAGCGGTAACGCAAAAAGTAAGAGCCTGGTTAAAGGTTAATGTTTTTGCGGAGAAATTCTGATAATTCAGATAAACACTCAGGGTTAGCCAGGGAGGCTAAATTTCTTACTGGTCTGTTATTTGCCAAGTCAGTAACCGCTATTTCAGCCAGCTTCCCATTGAAGGTGCGTGGTAAGTCTGAGACGAAAAAAATGGCTTGCGGTACATGCCGGGGTGAAGACTTAGATCGTATGTGCGCTTTGATCCGGGATGTGAACTCCTCGCCTGTATTAGTTGAGATAAGAAATAGCACTATTCGTTGGTCTTCTTCATATGGTTGTGCAACAGCAAGTGCTCCAGAAATCTCTGATACATCTTCGAGTGCAGAATAAATCTCCCCAGTACCAATTCGAACACCTGAAATATTCAATGTGGCATCTGATCTTCCATGAATGATAAATCCACCGGATTGTGTTTTAGAAGTGAGGTCACCGTGGACCCATGTACCAGGCCAAGTATGAAAATAGGTTGCCAGGAATCGCGCATTATCAACATCTGCCCAAATTCCAAGCGGAACGGTTGGAAAAGGTTTCTTACAAACTAATTCACCTAATACGTTGACTTCACATGAGTTACCAGATTGATCAAATACATCTACATCCATTCCTAAAAGTGCACCTTGCATTTCTCCCGGATGATAAGGAAGGTTGGGATACGGTCCAACAAAACTTCCTGCGATATCAGTGCCTCCTGAAAAAGGTGCCAAAAATATCGCGCCATCAAATTGATCAAGCACCCAGCGCGCAGTAGTCGCTGAAAGTGGGGAACCTGTGACCATGATGACACGGAGGTTTTCCAATTGCCCAACCTCTTTTAGTGATCGACCAGATTCTTTAATTGCGTCAAGGAGTCGAGCAGATAGACCGAGATGAGTCAGTTTTTGTTCCTGTGCAAAGTTAAAAAGTCGAAGCACATCAGGATAATTTGGTGAGCCATCAAAAAGAACTAGATCTGCTCCAGTTGCAAGAAGTGAAATCGACCAATTCCACATCATCCAACCAGTAGTAGTGTAAAAACAGACGCGATCGCCTGGGCGAATATCACAATGCAACCTTTGTTCTACTGCGTGTTTCAACAATACTCCGCCTGCGCGATGCATCAGACCCTTAGGAATACCGGTAGTCCCTGAAGTAAACAGAACGTAACTTGGATGATCAAAGGATCGTCGAGTAAATGAAAGGGGGTTTCCTTTAGCTAATTCATTCCAATGACTTATATGCACATTCTTGAAATGATCAATCTCTTCCGAATCTTCAATAAGTATTAGGTGAGTAATTGATGGAATAGCCCGTAACACACCTTCGATTGTGCTTCTGCGATCAAATAATTTCCCATTCCATTGATATTTTGTCGCAGCAATCAAAACTTTTGGTTTGAGCTGATTAAATCTCGAGATTATCGCAGTGTCCCCAAATTCTGGAGAAGCACCAGCAACTATCGCTCCAGCTTCAAACCCCGCCAGTGCAAAGGCAAGCACCTCGAATCCAATTGGCGCAATAGAAACTACGCAGTCCTTCTCTGCTACCCCAGCTTCCTTAAACAATTCGCAAATCTGAGCAACTCTCTCTTGCAGATCAGCATTAGAAATAACCAAACCTTTGTTTGAAAGATCTGATTCCTGAACTACGCACAATTGGCTATTTGAAGCGAGAAGATTCTCGGTGTAACTCAAACTTGCTTCCGGAAAAAAGTGAGAGTTAGGCAATTCGGCCGGCAGTACTGATCTAGAACCTTTGTGCCCAATAATTCCAAAGTTATCCCATGCAAAGCTCCAAAATTCTTCTGGCTTTTGAATTGACCATTCATATAAATCCTGGGAAGTACTTCCACCATGTAGAAACTTTGAATCTTGCAGGAAATCATCGATCAAAGACATAACACAAAGAATATCTCAAATGCGGATACTATTTATTCTGCAATACTTTCAAGGCAAACATGAAAAGAAAATTTGGGTATTGCGGACAGCCTCTAGCGGGCAACCCATCCATTATCAATGCCAAAGGAAGATCCCGTTATTGATTGTGAATTAGGCCCGCATAAGAAAAGAGCGAGTGCAGCTACTTCCGCCGGCTCTATCAAACGCTTGACGGCTGCCGGCGCCAACATAATCTGATTGATTACCTCATCATTGCTAAGTCCATTTACCTCTGCCTGATTTGCGATCTGCTTCTCTACAAGCGGAGTGCGCACATAAGAAGGCGCAATCGTGTTCGCTGTAACTCCATGTGCTCCACCTTCGAGTGCAATCGCTTTATGTAAACCCTCTAGACCGTGCTTGGTCGTGACGTAGATTGATTTAAATGGTGAAGCGACATGGCCATGAATACTAGAAATACCAATTATTCGCCCCCAGCCAGATTTATACATATATGGAAGAACTTTCTGAGTTAGATAGAAAGGCGTACGAAGCATTAATGAGAACATAAGATCTGCCTGTTCCATTGGAAAATCTTCAATTGGTGAGATGTGTTGCACCGCTGCGTTATTAATAAGTATGTCCACCTCGAGGTTATTTTGAAAAAATAACTCTGGCTTGGAAAGATCCGCTACCACTGTCGTGACTTGATCAGAAGCTATCTTTGCAAGTGCAATCTCATCGCGATCGACTGCGATTATTTTTGCACCAGCAAGAGCAAACTCCAAAACACATGCTAAGCCAATGCCAGAACCAGCCCCCGTGATGAGAGCGGTCTTGCCAATAAGAGAGGTGCTAGACATGCAGCAAGTCTAACTAAAATATGAAAGTTGTATTAATTATGGCTCTGGAACGAAGCTAGAGGGAGTAGCCAAATTTAAAGAAGAGTCACCCTTAATGCAAGATTTTCGCACTCCATATTTCAAACCCTGCTACCCTGTCGAATTATGAAGCTTCGAATTACTCTGATTATTTCTATCCTCCTGCTGACTAGTTGCAGCTCTGTTGGTGATGACATGTCATCTGAAGAGTTAGAAATAGTTACTGGCAAGGCACCGGCAACTTGTGAGATTGCTGGAGTAATCAGTGAATTTGATGCTCAAGTTCCTGGATCAAAATTTGTTCCAACTGATTGGCAACCTTTCCCTGGTACTGATCTTGATGCTGCGCTAACTAATCAAGGGATTGCTTGCACTTATGGAATTCAAGTAGCCGAAGTTGGTGGAACAATTCTTTGGGCATCAAATGCCAACAATGTTTGGGATGAACGTAAACAGTCATGGATTGAGGTAGGTGAAACTCCGATTGATCTTCCAGGCATCGAAGAGGTAGCGGCTTATATATTGCAAGATGGAACATCAGCCGATGAGATGCATGTATGGCGGATTAACTTACTAATTCACGGAGTGTGGATACAGGTTGGTGCATCTTTTTTACAAACTCTTGATGAGGCCCTTCCAATTATCAAGGCATCAATAGCAGCGATAGTTAAGTAATCGCTTTAAAAGAAGAGTCGCCCTATAAGCAGAGTATGGGCTATTAAAATAAGCTGGTGTTATGAAATTATTCTCTTCCCAATCTTGATTGATTAACATTATTGCCATTCAATTTATATATTATTTGCTTGTTATCCACAATTGAAGTGGCTTGCGGACAGCGAGTAGTTCAGGGAAAGTTGGTTGTGGATTAAGGATTGAAATCTTTGGCATTCTCTCGAGCAATTGACGCATGGCTATGCGGGCTTCAAGACGAGAAAGTGGCGCTCCTATACAGAAATGAATTCCATGACCAAAACTGATATGCCCAGCATCTGAGCGCGCAATATCGAATACCTCAGGGTTGGCAAATCGTGCCGGATCATGATTTGCAGCGCCGATCATAAAATGAACATAATCGCCAGCTTTAATAGTTTCACCAAGAATATTTACATCTTCACTTGCAACTCGGGATTGCTTTAAAATCGAAGATTCATAGCGCAATGTTTCTTCCACTGCTGCATCCATTAATTCAGGCTTGCTACGCAACAAGGCTAATTGCTCGGGGTGATTGACCAGTGTCATCACCATGTTGCCAATTAAACCTTCCGTCGTTTCAAAACCAGCAAAGAAAAGTTGGATTGTCAGGCCAACAATTTCTTTATCCGTCAATCCATCTTCAGCGCCTTGTGCATTAACAATTCTGCTTAATAGTCCATCATTTGGGGTTTTCCGGACTTGCTCGAAGAAACCCATTAGATATTCCTCGGCTTCTCGTGCTACTTCTTCGGCATGTATTGCTTGTTCACTAGTAATTCGGGCAGAGGCGGTAAATCCTGCAACACCATCTGACCAGCGCTTGAGATCCCATTGTTTTTCAATAGGGATTCCAAGAAGCTCGCAAATTACCATGGCTGGGAGTTGGAATGAAAATTCATCAACCAAATTAAAAGCATCTTTTTTGATAGCCTCGTCGAGCAAGTTGGAAACAATTGCCTCAATTTTTGGTTCAAGAGCGTTGATACTACGTGGTGTGAATGATTTACTGATCAAACGACGTAAACGAGTGTGCTCTGGTGGATCTTGAAATACCACCCAATTACTCAAGTTAGTAAGTATGTTTGGTATTTTTGCTAATTCATCTGCTGTGAAATGTGAACTCGCCTTTAGCATGCGTTGTTTTTGAGTGAAAATATCTAAATGAAGACCATCTTCTACTTCATGGAACGGGCTCACAATCCAGGCTCGTGCTTTTTCGCTCCAAAAAATTGGGCTGGACTCTAAGAGTTGTCGATATACAGGATATGGATTTTGAAAATACTCGGTTGATAGAAACTTCTCATCTCCACGGCTTTGCATTCTTTGCAACAGGAGTCTCCTAAATACGCCAATTTAAAGCGGGGTTGTATGTGTCAATATTTAAACCTTATCCCTATTTTTGTAAGATAGGAAGGCGGATTAAGGCCAGGATAAACGCTAGCGAGATCTAGTCATATCACTCATAAGTGATTCAAGAGGTCCTTGCTTGAATCTCTTTAGCCAAAGTGCTGCAAGGTAGGAAAGAAGCAGCCAAATCACGAATGCAAGGACAAATACTTGCCAGGTTTGCAGATCTTGAAACAAGCCCGAACCCCACGGGCCAAAGATAAGCGAAGTGATAACTGATTGGGAAATATAGATTGTCAATGACATTTTGCCGGCTGGCTTCAACCAGGAAACAACATTTGGTCGTTCCTCTACTAACTTTCGAATCAGGCCCACATAGAACATTGAAAGCAGTGGAGCTGTTACAAATGAAACAAACAGCGAGATTAGATAAACACTTTCGGAAGGTTCAGCTGCTTGTTCGTTTTGGAGAAGGATCACCGCAGCAATAATCTGAATTGGTAAGCCAAAAATAAGACCTCTTTTAATCAATCTTTCATTGGCTGCTTTATCAGTCGGTGAAGATAGGAAATTAAGGCGTGCCAATCGCACGCCAAGCAAGAAAGCTGCAAATGCCAGACCGCCTTGAAGAAATATCCCGGTTGAGATGCTGAGTAACCAAACTTCTATTCTTGCTGGTATTGATTCGAGATAGGTTCCATTCTGAAGAATCTCATCAAGGCTCGACTCTGCACTCAATCCAAGATCTTCCTCTAATAAGTATTCAGCAACAACGGCCAATGCGCCAATTATCACGATAAAAAATGTTGAAATAGAAAATACTATACGAGACCAAATCTTCAGTGTTTTGTCTGCTCTAAAAAAGAAAAAGGTAAGCAGTAAGCCAAACAGTCCATAGAGAAATATGATGTCTCCGTGCCATAGAAAGGTAAAGTGAAGCGCTCCGAAACCTATGAGTACTAAGCAACGCTTAATCCATCGAGCTCTGTTGGATTTATCATTTCTAATTACGTAGTTTGAGCTATAGCCAAAGAGAAAAGAAAACAGTAGATAGAACTTTCCGGCAAAGAGTGCTGCAATGAGAAAGGTTGCTGAACCATTTGCAAAACCCTGAGTCCACTCGCCACGAGCCCCTTGGTCACTGTTCAGCCCCATAAATTGGATGTTTACGACCAAGATTCCAAGTAGAGCAAAACCTCTTAGGACATCAGGTGCTAAGTCGCGTTGCATACTGTCTACCCTTCTCTCTAAATCGTTACATCGAAGGCGACCATTGCGATTGCAATAGCTACAGCCCACACGGTCAAACTAGTGATTATTAGAATTGAAGCTCGAAGTGGCTTGACCCCAGCTGTAACTGCAGCTGCTGCCGCAAATTGAGTTCCTATCAAAATTGGGCCAAGGGCTGCCAATCCATAAACTCCATACTTATCAAATGCCTTGAGCGCCTTTTCAAGTTTAGGCAGTTCAGCAGATTTTCCCTGCTTCACTCTCCTGTTGATTAATCGTTCTCTGATATTTGAAGCAAAGTAAGCAAAGAGAACAATAGTTATCGAATTTCCGACAACAGCTGCAATCAAGGTAGCCACTGGATTAAGGCCAACAAGAATTCCTGCCGGAACTACTGCAATTGCTTCCATCCAAGGAATGGCACCGGCAATGAATACTCCCAGTAATCCAAGGTTCTCAATGTCTAGCATTTAGATATCTCGCTCGCGCCAAGCCATAACCATTGAAGGTAGCGCTGCAGAAGCGAAGAGGGCCGCAATAACTACATAGCTTCCATCATTTCCTTCAGGCTGAAACATCTGAAGTTCTGGTCCGAAAAACATAAGCACCATCAAGCCCATAAGAATGTAACTCAAGATGAAATAGGCGTACCTAAATGAAGTATTGCGAACCGCGATCTGTCGTTCGTCCAATAATTCATCTGGTGCATCCGCTATGGATCTAACTGCGATGCGCAGGAATGAATAGCCCCCAACCATGGCAAGGATTACAAAAATTGCTGTGACCGAATAAACGATCACACCTACGTCAGGGCTTAGATTTACATTTGTCTTAAGAGTTGGCCAGTAGCTGCCCATAGATGTTAGAACTAATCCAATTGACATAAGAATTACTAAAACTCTTCGGTTTCGTTGCGGCCTGAGCCATCTGAATTTTGAGTTTTCATCATTTAATAA
>JBILCN010000046.1:0-3894 GCA_044353095.1 Candidatus Nanopelagicus sp. | reverse complement strand
GAGTTAAAGCTGCAGATGATGTACTGCTTCGCGCTCTGCAAGATTCACGCGCGGCTGCGGTAACACTTGTTGCCAAAAGTCATGATCGCCATGTTGATCTTGCATTGAAAACTCATCTTGATGAAAACTTAGCGATGATCAAGGATTCAATTGAGTTTTTAAGGGCAGGTGGACAAAGAGTTTTCCTAGATGCCGAACACTTCTTTGATGGTTACCGTTCTAATAAAGCTTATGCACTAGAGGTAGTTCGCACCGCAGTTGAAGCAGGTGCTGATGTTGTTGCTCTTTGCGATACCAATGGCGGTATGTTGCCAGATGAGTTATCAAATATTGTTCATGAAGTATTAACTGCATCATCGGCCCGACTTGGAATTCACTGCCACAATGACACAGGTTGTGCAGTCGCTAACTCACTAGCAGCAGTAGATGCTGGTGTAACACATGTTCAGGGCACATTAAATGGATATGGTGAGCGAACTGGTAATGCTGATCTAGTAAATATCATCGCGAATTTAGAGTTAAAGAAGGAAAAATTAGTTTTGCCAACTGGCAAACTTCAAGAGGCTTTTCGTATCTCACACGCGGTTGCTGAGATTACAAATGTTGCACCAAGTGCTCGCCAGCCTTACGTTGGCGTATCTGCCTTTGCACATAAAGCCGGTCTACATGCATCTGCAATCAAGGTAGATCCAATGTTGTATCAACATGAATCACCAGAAGCCGTTGGCAATGACATGCGAATGTTGGTTTCAGAGATGGCTGGCCGTGCTTCAATTGAATTGAAATCACAAGAGCTAGGAATTGATCTTGGCGGAGATAAAGAGTTGATTTCAAGGGTAGTGGACAAGGTAAAACAGCTTGAGGGTAAAGGCTTTACCTTTGAAGCAGCAGACGCCTCCTTTGATTTACTACTTCGTACCGAGGTTGCAGGTAAGCGACCAACATTTTTCACAATTGAAGATTGGCAAATAACTGTTCACCAAGATGAAAGTGGCAATGTCACATCAAATGCAACACTTAAATTAACTGCAAATAGTGAAGTAATTACATCTGCTGGCTCTGGAAATGGTCCCGTAAATGCAATTGATACTGCATTGCGCAGTGGCTTAGAAAAGTTCTACCCAGAATTATCTAAGTTAGAACTGACCGATTACAAAGTTCGTATTTTAGAAGGCCGCTTAGGAACAGGTGCGGTTACTCGAGTACTAGTTGAAACCAGCGATGGAGCAGGTGAGTGGAGCACAGTTGGTGTTCATGAAAACATTATTGCCGCATCTGCGATGGCATTAAATGATGCAGTTACCTATGGCTTACTTAGACAAGGGCGCAAACCCGAGTAATCTTAAAGCCTTATGTCCACGCAATTAATCGCTCAATATGAAGAGCACCTTGCGTTGGTTAGAAATTTATCTGATAACTCAATTCGGGGATATGTCGGAGATCTTGAGTCTTTCTTAGCGCATATGGAGAAGTTAAATGTGTTGGAGTTTAAGGATTTAACAATCGAACACATCAGATCCTGGCTTGCTAATCTGCAAACAACTGGAGTTGCCCGAAGTACTTTAACTAGAAGAATTGTTTCAATTCGCGCCTTTACTAATTGGGCTGCTGCAAATGGTTGGCTAACCAGTGATCTTGGGGCGAAGTTAGCTATTCCAAAAGCGCATCGCACATTGCCTGAGATATTAAATGTTGATGAAGCAGCACAAGTTTTAAAAGCACTTGAGGTTAAGGCAGGGGAGGAGGAAACTGCAATTAATCTGCGGGATTTAGCGATGTTAGAAGTTTTATACGCATCCGGTATTCGCGTCTCTGAATTATGTGGTTTAAATCTTGGCGATATTGATCAATCTCGAAATACTTTAAGTGTGATCGGTAAGGGAGATCGCCAGCGGGTTGTGCCCCTTGGAATACCGGCGATTAAGGCGCTACAAAATTACTTAAGCAATGGTCGGGCTGAATTTTTAAATAATAAATCTGCTGATGCTGTGTTTTTAGGAACAAGAGGAAAACGAATTGATCAACGCACAGTGCGTGAGGTTGTATATGAAGCGATGAAAGCTGTGGGAGCAACAATGGGACCACATGGACTTCGACATAGCGCTGCAACGCATTTATTAGAAGGTGGCGCCGACCTTCGAACAGTGCAAGAGATTTTGGGACATGCGTCCTTAGCAACAACACAGATCTATACCCATGTTTCCCCAGAGCGTTTGCAATCTGCTTACAAGCAAGCACATCCACGCGCATGAAGATTGAGTTAGCACAAGGAATTAATGAATTAGGTAAGCGAATTAAACAAGATGATTTTGTGCGTGCTGTTCTATCTGGTCGTCGGCGAAATATGCAACCAGGTTTAGAGCGCATAGATATAAAGCCAGTAATGATTAAGGATGAGATTAAATTACAAGTAATAAGCAATGATGGCCGGCAGGTTAGTACTAAAAATGTTGAGTTAGATTTTGATTTCTCAGCCATGCTAAATAGTGGTTTTGCCAATCTACAAGTAGATTCCACAAGTGAGAGTTACTCAATTCGAATCAGCAAAAAAGATGAGGCATTAGTTGCAATTGGCAAGGTAAAGCTTGAGCGCGAGTTAAACCATGATCGAATAAAGCAAAGGTTGCTGGCCGAGAACAATCCAATCTTTAAAGCATTGGATATGAGTGATTTGCTGGGTCGGATTAAACCCTCGAAAATGGATAAGTACAAACAAGTGGAGGAGTTTTTGCGGTTACTTGCGCCAACTATTGAAGGTGAGATTAAGGATCAAGATTCATTATCAGTTGTTGATCTTGGATGTGGTCATGCTTATTTAACCTTTGCAGTGCAGGAGCATTTCAAGAGTAAGTACAAGAATGTCTCAATACTTGGCGTAGATGAGCGATTGGATTCAAAGGAACACAATGAAAAGGTTGCCGAGAAGTTAAAGGTAGATGCCAAGTTTTTAGCGGCAAAGATTGCGGATACTCCAGCACAAAAAGTTGATATTGCAATCGCACTTCATGCCTGCGATACCGCAACTGATGATGCAATCGCCTGGGCGGTAAAAAATGAAGCAAAAGTAATTATGGTTGCACCTTGTTGCATGCATGAATTACAAACTCAAGTAAAGGATGCACCAGAGCCATGGGGGATGCTGACTAAGTATGGGTTGGTAAAGGAGCGGTTAGTTGATTTGATGACTGATTCACTTCGCGCACAAATCTTAAAATTACTTGGCTATCGCGTTGATATTGTTGAGTTTATTGGTGGTGAACACACAGCGCGTAATATAATGATCCGGGCGGTGAAAACCGGTGCACCAGTTGCGGCAATTGATAAAGAGCGTTATGAGCAGATGCTTAAAGAGTGGAATGTAACGCCATATCTTTCTAAGTTATTATTTTAAAAACTGCGCCGTGTATCAGCGGTAGTTAATAGTTGGCACTTACTAATACTTTCGCAATTAATTGGCTCTGACTTTCCAATAAAAACACCAGTAATTAGAGCTATTGAAATGCAGGTTAGGGCAGCGATTAATTTCATGGGCCAAGGTTGAATTAATCGGTGCTTTCTAACGGGTGCTAGCGGGATTAGTGTGGAAAAAGCACCGCTGTGGGTCAGGTAGGATTGCCCCAGCACAGATCGTAAAGAGCTGTGACTTCACGCAATCTCTAGTTGGTAACACCAATTAATGAACCTGTTCGGTCTGATGAAAATCAGTCGGTTTAGATTGCTAGAGAGTAATCAAATTGATTGCTCAACAACCGAGTGCGATTAATTCCTAGGAATTAATGGCGAAAAGGAGTCTGCCACCATGGCGGTAGTAACAATGCGAGAGCTGCTAGACAGCGGTGTTCACTTCGGACACCAAACACGTCGCTGGAACCCAAAGATGAAGCGCTACATCTT
>JBILCN010000049.1:0-4045 GCA_044353095.1 Candidatus Nanopelagicus sp. | reverse complement strand
TTGATAGACCGCATGAACGCGACCACAACGTTGGCATCTTGTATAACCACGAACCTTAAACTTTGGTTTGCGGCTAGCTTTAACCTTCAGTGATGTCTTTGCCATTTGGGTGCGCCTCTCTTAATTTTCCCGGAAAGGAAAGCCAAGTGCTTTTAACAGCTCGCGGCCCTCTTCATCGGTTTTTGCGGTAGTAACTAAAGTGATATCCATACCTCGAGTGCGATCAATCTTGTCTTGCTCGATCTCTGGAAAAACAACCTGCTCAGTTAAACCAAATGTGTAATTTCCCTTGCCATCAAACTGCTTTGGTGACAATCCGCGGAAGTCACGGATACGAGGAAGTGCGATTGAAAGAAGACGATCGGTGAACTCCCACATACGATCATTGCGAAGTGTTACGTGAGCACCAATTGGCATTCCTTCACGCAATTTAAATTGAGCAATAGATTTACGTGAGCGAGTTACCTGCGGACGTTGACCAGTAATAATTGCAAGATCGCGAATTGCGCCTTCAATTAACTTTGAGTCACGTGCAGCTTCACCAACACCCATATTTACAACAACCTTGGTTAATGTCGGGATCTGCATAACATTCTTATAGCCAAACTTTGACTTAAGAGCTGGTGCGATCTCTGACTTATAACGTCCCTTAAGACGAGGTGCTAAATCGGTAGCCATTTTTAGTTACGCATCCTTTCCGGAGCGGCGTGAGATGCGAATGTTTTTACCACTCTCATCTTTACGTGCACCAATACGAGTTGCCTTGCCATCGCCATCAACTAACATCACATTTGAAATGTGAATCGCTGATTCAACAATAGTAATTCCGCCAACCTTTACGCCGCGCTCTGAAGTTGACTCTTTGGTGTGACGCTTTACGCGATTAACACCTTCAACCAAGATGCGTGACTTAACACGATCAACAGACAAAACTGTTCCAGTCGTGCCTTTATCTTTACCGGCAATAATTTGAACGGTGTCGCCTTTACGAATGTTTGACATTTTTATAGCACCTCCGGAGCTAATGAAATAATCTTCATAAAACGCTTGTCACGAAGTTCGCGCGCAACTGGTCCGAAGATACGTGTTCCACGAGGCTCACCATCAGTCTTTAAAATAACTGCAGCATTCTCATCAAAACGAATATATGAACCATCTGGTCGACGGCTCTCTTTAACGGTGCGGACGATTACAGCTTTAACAACCTCGCCCTTCTTAACCTGGCCACCTGGGATTGCATCTTTAACAGAGCAAACAATGATGTCTCCGATACCTGCGTATCGACGGGAAGTTCCGCCAAGAACACGGATGCAAAGTAATTCCTTTGCGCCGGTGTTATCAGCTACGCGTAAGCGTGACTCTTGTTGAATCATTTTTTATTTTTCCCCTTGCCCGTCCTGTTATTTAGCTTTCTCAAGGATCTCAACTACACGCCAGCGTTTTGTTGCTGACAGTGGTCGAGTTTCCATAATTAAAACGCGATCGCCAATACCGGCTGCATTACTTTCGTCATGCACCTTTAACTTGCGAGAGCGAGTCAAAACTTTGCTGTACAGACCATGCTTTACACGATCTTGAATTGCAACCACAACAGTTTTATTCATCTTGTCGCTAGTTACGATTCCTTCACGGGTCTTTCGGAAACCGCGCTCTTCTACTTGATTACTCACGCGCTGACTCCGATCCCTAGTTCACGTTCACGTAAAACTGTGTAGATGCGTGCAATCTCTTTGCGGACTGCAGTTAGTCGGCCGTGGCTCTCTAATTGACCAGTTGCAGCTTGGAAGCGAAGGTTGAATAACTCTTCCTTTGCTTCACGCAACTTCTCATTCAACTCATCAGTTGAACTAGCGCGTAATGCTTCAGCGGTAACAGTTGACATTAGAACTCCTCACGACGTACTACTCGGCACTTCATTGGCAACTTGTGCATTGCACGTGTCATTGCTTCAGTTGCAATACTTTCGGTTACGCCAGAAACTTCAAACATTACGCGTCCTGGTTTTACGTTAGCGATCCACCACTCAGGTGAACCCTTACCGGAACCCATACGAGTTTCAGCTGGCTTCTTTGTTAATGGACGATCTGGATAAATATTGATCCAAACCTTTCCACCACGCTTAATATGACGAGTCATCGCAATACGTGCCGCTTCAATTTGGCGGTTAGTTACATACGCTGGCTCCATTGCTTGAATACCAAAATCTCCGAAGGCAACTGTTGTGCCACCCTTTGATTTACCAGCACGCTTTGGGTGATGTTGTTTACGGTGCTTAACGCGACGTGGAATTAACATATTACTCAGCACCTCCTTCAGTAACTGCTGGTGCAGTTGCTGCTGCCTCTGCTGCGCGAGCTTCAACTGTTGTAGTTGTAACTTCACCGCGAGGAGCACGTGGTGCACGAGGACCGCGATTTGGTTTAGGAGCTTTTGCTGCAGCTAATGCTGAAGCAGCACGCTCTGCACGAGATTCAATAACCTCGCCCTTATAAATCCAAACCTTTACACCTAAGCGACCAAATGTTGTGTGTGCTTCTGCAAAACCGTAATCGATATCTGCACGAAGAGTATGAAGAGGTACTCGGCCTTCACGGTAAAACTCTGAGCGTGACATTTCTGCGCCACCCAAACGTCCACCACACTGAACTCGAATTCCTTGTGCGCCAGCTTTTAACGCTGTTTGCATTCCCTTACGCATTGCGCGACGGAATGAAACACGAGCTGCTAACTGCTCTGCAATTCCTTGTGCAACTAATTGCGCATCAATTTCAGGATTCTTTACTTCAAGAATATTTAACTGAACCTGCTTGCCAGTTAGGTTTTCTAGATCAATGCGAAGTTTGTCTGCCTCTTGACCACGACGACCGATAACAATTCCAGGACGTGCTGTGAAAAGATCGATACGAACCTTCTCGCGAGTACGTTCAATTTCAATCTTTGAAACGCCTGCGCGCTCCATCTTCTTTGCCATCAAACGACGGATTGCAATATCTTCCTTTACATATGCACCGTAAAGCTTGTCGGCATACCAACGTGATTTGAAATCAGTTGTAATTCCTAGGCGGAAGCCGTGTGGATTTATTTTTTGACCCATTTACTCGGCCTTCCCTTTAGATGCAGCAGCCTTTTTGGCTGGTGCTTTTTTAGCAGTAGTTTTTTTAACAGTCGCCTTTTTCACAGCGACCTCTTTAACTGGGGCAACTGAATCTGCTGCTTTGGTCTCGGTTGTCGCTAACCCTTTACGTGATGAGTTAAAACGAATACGAGGCTTTTGCATTTGGCTGGACTTTAAATTTGGATTTGTACGGAAGTTTTTATCATCTGATAAAACAACAGTCACTTGTGATGAACGCTTATTAATTGCAAATCCGCGACCTTGAGCACGTGGACGGTAGCGCTTCATTGTGAAGCCTTCATCTACTAGTGCTTCAATAACCCAAAGCTCTGAAGCATCACGAAGTGATGGATTCTTCTGCTTTGCATTAGATACAGCTGATGCGATTAATGAGTAAATCGCAGCGCCTAGCTCTGGTTGGTTAGCAAACTTCATCATATTTAATGCGTTATCTGCACGTTGTCCGCGAACAAGATTTACAACACGACGAGCCTTCTGTGGTGTTGCACGGAAATCGCGAAGAACTGCGCGAGTTACTAATGCTGATGATGTTGAGGTGGCGTCTAGATTACTCACGAACAACCGCCTTTCCATCTGTCTTTACGTGACCTTTGAAGGTACGAGTTGGTGAAAATTCACCAAGCTTGTGACCGATCATCGCTTCAGTAACAAAAACTGGAATGTGCTTGCGACCATCATGAACTGCAATGGTGTGTCCGATCATGTCTGGTGTGATCATTGATCGACGTGACCATGTCTTAATAACATTTTTAGTGTTCTTCTCGTTTTGCTCATTTACCTTCTTAGATAAATGACCGTCCACGAAAGGACCCTTCTTCAAACTACGTGGCATTTGTAGGTGGCTCCTTATCGCTTCTTATTTGACTTGCGTCGACGGACAATTAAAGAATCACTAGCTTTTTTCTTACG
>JBILCN010000029.1:0-14036 GCA_044353095.1 Candidatus Nanopelagicus sp. | reverse complement strand
GATATTCGTACAACAATTATTGAACCTGGCACAAAGACTGGTGTTCCATTATTAGTTGATAATCCAAAAGAGATTGGTGCAGATCGAATTGTTAACACATTAGCTGCAGCAACTTTGTATGGCGAGGATGGACCGGCGATTGTGGTTGATTTTGGTACCTCTACCAACCTTGATGTGGTCTCACCAAAAGGTGAGTTTCTAGGAGGCGCACTTGCACCAGGAATTGAAATATCAGTTGAAGCACTTGCTGCTCGTGCTGCGCAACTTCGCAAGGTTGAGTTAGTAAAACCAAAAAATGTGATTGGGAAAAATACGGTTGAGGCGCTGCAATCAGGAACAATCTATGGTTTTGCTGGACAGGTGGATGGTTTAGTAAATCGCATCATTGATGAACTTGAAGAGCAGTATCCAGATGCTGGTGATGTTTCAGTAATAGCAACTGGTGGCTTAGCGCCACTAGTACTTGGAATTAGCGAGAGTATTGAGTTTCATGAACCAGATCTGACTTTAATTGGCCTTCGCTTAGTACATGAGCGCAACGGCTAACGATAGGATTTAACTCATTATGGCTGATGAGGATGATCTACCCGAACAACTGCGAATCAGGCGGGAAAAGCGCGAGGCAATACTAAATCGCGGCGCCCAGGCCTATCCAGTATCAGTTGCTCGTACTTCAACACTAAAAAATATTCGTGAGAGCTATAAAGATTTAGCAATTGATGTTGCAACCGGCAAAGTTGAATCTGTAACCGGTCGAGTAATTTTTAAGCGCGATACTGGCAAATTATGTTTTGCCAATTTACGCGAGGGTGATGGCACTGAACTACAAGCGATGTTCTCGTTAGATAAAATCGGTGAGGCACAACTTGAAATCTGGAAAGCAGAAATAGATCTTGGTGATTTAGTTTCAGTTACTGGTGAGGTTATTACTTCAAAACGTGGTGAGCTATCTATCTTGGCTAACTCTTTTGAGTTAGCAGCTAAAGCGTTGCGACCACTTCCTGTTGATCACAAACCGTTGTCGGAGGAAACCCGCGTTCGCATGCGATATGTGGATTTAATTGTTCGCCCTGAGGCTCGCTTTAATGCACGGATGCGCCCAACTGTAATGCGCTCACTTCGCGAAACATTTAACAGCCGAGAATTTATTGAGGTAGAAACTCCAATGTTGCAGGTTATGCATGGTGGGGCGGCTGCAAGACCCTTTAAGACTTTTAGTAATGCATATGACATGGATCTGTTTCTGCGTATTGCCCCTGAATTATTTTTAAAGCGATGTGTTGTCGGTGGCCTTGAAAAGGTATTTGAAATCAACCGTAACTTCCGTAACGAGGGCGCTGACTCAAGCCACTCACCAGAGTTTGCAATGATCGAAACATATGAGGCTTATGGTGATTGGAATACCGTTGCAGATTTAACTCGTAGCCTTGTTCAAGATGCCGCCAAAGCAGTCTTTGGTTCACATGTTGTAAAACATCATGATGGTCGTGAATTAGATCTTGGTGGCAAGTGGGCGGAGATTTCTTTATTTGATGCAATTTCAGATGGTGTTGGCGAGAAAGTAACACCACAAACCACACTTGATGAATTAAAAAAGATTGCTACAAAGTTAGGCATAAAGGTTGATCCAAAGTGGATTACTGGAAAGTTGGCTGAAGAGATCTTTGAACATGTATCAGTTGATAAATTAAATGGTCCGATCTTTGTTAAAGGTTATCCAATTGATACCTCACCACTTGTTCGAGCCCATCGCGATATTCCTGGCGTCGCAGAAAAATGGGATTTATATGTTGAAGGCTTTGAATTAGCAACTGGCTACTCTGAATTAGTTGATCCAGTAATTCAACGCGATCGATTGGTTGAACAAGCAAAGCTTGGCGCTAAAGGTGATCTAGAAGCAATGGGATTAGATGAGGATTTCTTGCGTGCAATGGAGCATGGCATGCCACCAATGGGCGGAATGGGAATGGGTGTTGATCGATTGTTAATGGCACTTACTGGACTTGGAATTCGAGAGACAATTTTGTTTCCACTTGTTAAGCCAACTTCCGGAGATGAGTAATGGCATTAGTTGTCAGAGCTGCTAAAACTGGTGATGTAAAGAAAATTCGCAAGATCGTTGATGGCTATACAGATGAGCGTCGCCTGCTTTTTAAAGCAACAGTAACCTTATTTGAAGCGGTACAAGAGTTTGTTGTTGCTGAATTAGATGGTGAAGTTGTTGGTTGCGGTGCACTACATGTGTTGTGGGAGGATCTTGCGGAAGTAAGAACTGTTGCGGTGCTTGAAGAGATGCATGGCAAGGGAATTGGCAATCAAATAATGATAAAGATTTTAGAGAATGCAAAAGATATAGGTGTGAAAAAGGTTTTTTGTTTAACATTTGAAACCAAGTTTTTTGGCTCACATGGTTTTAAAGAGATTGAAGGAACACCAGTTTCTCCCGAGGTTTATCAGGAAATGATTCGCTCCTACGATGCCGGTGTTGCAGAGTTCCTAGATTTAGAATCGGCTAAGCCCAATACCTTGGGCAACACCCGAATGCTCAAGATTCTCTAAATTCTTTAAGTAATTCGGGCATAAATCCCCGACATTTGGGGTTATAGGCTGTGTAACCGCTCTATATCTAGAGCTGGATACACACAGAAAACCGATGTGCGTAAGGTCGTACTGAAGTTATAGGCTTGCTTCACAAGTTCCCATAGGGAAAGGCAGATTCGATGTTTGAACGGTTTACCGATCGTGCTCGACGCGTTGTTGTGCTTGCACAAGAAGAAGCGCGCATGCTTAATCACAATTACATCGGAACTGAACACATCCTGCTTGGTTTAATTCATGAGGGCGAAGGCGTTGCCGCTAAGGGTCTTGAATCCCTAGGCATTTCACTTGAAGCAGTTCGCGCACAAGTTGAAGAAATTATTGGTCAAGGACAACAAGCACCATCTGGACACATTCCATTTACACCACGTGCCAAAAAAGTTCTAGAGCTTTCACTTCGTGAAGCGTTGCAACTAGGCCACAACTACATCGGCACCGAACATATTCTTTTAGGTTTAATTCGCGAAGGTGAAGGAGTTGCGGCGCAGGTTCTAGTAAAGCTTGGCGCAGATCTTTCTCGCGTTCGCCAACAAGTAATTCAATTACTCTCTGGCTATCAAGGCAAAGAGGCAGTTGCAGCGGGTGGACCAGCAGAAGGACAAGCATCTACCTCATTGATATTGGATCAATTTGGTCGCAACTTAACTCAAGCAGCACGCGAAGGAAGATTAGATCCAGTAATTGGTCGCGAGAAAGAGATCGAGCGCGTAATGCAGGTGCTCTCTCGCCGTACAAAAAACAATCCAGTTTTAATTGGTGAGCCAGGTGTTGGAAAGACTGCAGTTGTTGAAGGTTTAGCACAAGCAATTGTTAAGGGCGATGTTCCTGAAACATTAAAGGATAAACAACTTTACTCACTTGATCTTGGTGCGCTAGTGGCTGGTTCTCGTTACCGTGGTGATTTCGAAGAGCGCTTAAAGAAGGTATTAAAAGAGATCCGCACTCGTGGCGACATTGTTTTGTTTATTGATGAGATTCATACCCTAGTCGGTGCCGGCGCTGCTGAAGGTGCAATTGATGCCGCTTCAATTTTAAAGCCGATGCTAGCTCGCGGTGAGTTACAGACAATTGGTGCAACTACTCTGGATGAGTACCGCAAACATCTAGAAAAAGATGCAGCGCTAGAGCGCCGCTTTCAACCTATTCAAGTTGCTGCGCCAACTGTTTCGCACACTATTGAAATTCTTAAAGGACTTCGTGATCGCTACGAGTCACACCACAAAGTTTCTATCTCTGATGGCGCATTAGTTTCTGCTGCAACTCTTGCCGATCGTTATGTTTCTGATCGTCAATTACCAGATAAGGCGATTGATTTAATTGATGAGGCTGGTTCTCGTTTGCGCATTCGTCGCATGACTGTGCCACCTGAAATTCGCGAGTATGACGAGAAGATTGCTGATGCTCGTAAAGAGAAAGAGTCTGCAATTGATGGACAAGATTTTGAGAAGGCCGCTTCACTTCGTGACAAAGAGAAATCTTTAATCACTGAAAAATCTGACAAAGAGAAGAGCTGGAAGGCTGGCGATCTAGATGTTGTTGCCGAGGTTGATGAAGAGTTAATTGCCGAGGTTCTATCTATTGCAACTGGTATTCCAGTATTTAAATTAACCGAGGCCGAGACTGCTCGTTTACTTCGTATGGAGGAAGAGCTACACAAACGTGTTATCGGACAAGATCAAGCAATCAAAGCTTTGTCTCAAGCAATTCGTCGCACACGTGCTGGCTTAAAAGATCCAAAACGCCCAGGCGGATCATTCATTTTTGCTGGACCTTCTGGTGTTGGAAAGACAGAGCTATCTCGCACACTTGCACAATTTTTATTTGGCGATGCCGATGCATTAATTCAATTAGATATGTCTGAATACTCCGAGAAGCACACTGCATCTCGTTTATTTGGCGCACCTCCTGGTTATGTTGGTTATGACGAGGGTGGTCAATTAACTGAGAAGGTACGTCGTCGTCCATTCTCTGTTGTTCTATTTGATGAGGTTGAAAAAGCTCACCCAGATATCTTCAACTCACTATTACAGGTTCTAGAAGATGGTCGCTTAACCGATTCACAAGGTCGCGTTGTAGATTTCAAAAACACCATCATCATTATGACTACCAACCTTGGTACTCGTGATATTTCTAAATCACTCTCACTTGGCTTTGCCAATGTCGAGGATGCGATGGGCAATTACGAGCGCATGAAGGCAAAGGTAGGCGATGAGCTTAAGACTCACTTCCGCCCTGAGTTTTTAAACCGTATTGATGACATTGTTGTATTCCATCAGTTAACTGAGAATGAGATTATTCAAATCGTTGATTTGATGATCGCTAACTTAGATGAGCGTCTACGTGCTAAAGATATGGGAATTGAATTAACACCCGCTGCAAAGATACTTCTTGCAAAGCGTGGTTACGACCCAGTACTTGGTGCACGTCCGCTTCGTCGAACCATTCAACGCGAGCTAGAGGATTCACTATCTGAGAAGATGTTATTTGGTGAGTTAAAGGCCGGCGAGATTGTTTTGGTGGATGTTTCAGATGACACTGCTGATGCAACCTTTACCTTCAAGGGTACAGCGAAAGCTTCCCTGCCTGATACACCAGGTGATTTAGCAGAGGCTACTAATTAATTTTTAATTTAGTAATCGCTTGTTCTAACCGAGCTGCTTCTAATATTTCCATTCCGGTAATCTTTAAATCACTTCCCATTGGCACAATCGCACGTTTAAATCCAAGACGTGCAGCTTCTTGAACTCGTTGCGTAACCCCAGTTACCTTACGAATTTCACCGGCTAAACCAACCTCACCAATTGCAACAAGATCAGCCGGTAGCGCTAGCCCTTTGGCAGCTGATGCAACAGATAAGGCAACTGCAAGATCTGCTGATGGTTCAGTAATTTTCATGCCGCCAACAGTTGCAACATAGACATCACGGCCTGAGATCTTGATACCAGCGCGAAGTTCAAGCACTGCTAGCGTCATTGATGTACGAGCATTATCTAAACCACTTGTTACGCGGCGTGCATTCCCCCAATCACGACCATCAGCATTGCCGGCGCTGACAAGAGATTGAACCTCGGCGAGTAATGCCCGGCGACCTTCAAGTGCAACAGTTACACATGTGCCTGGAACTGGATCGGTGTGACGAGAGGTAAATAAACCAGTTGGATCGGGAAGTCCGACAATTCCGGTGTCATTTAAATCAAAACAACCAACCTCATCTGAGGCACCAAAACGATTTTTAATTGCGCGAATTAAGCGAAGTCTGGAGTGGCGCTCGCCCTCGAAGTTAAGTACAACATCAACTAAGTGTTCGAGTAATCGTGGGCCTGCGATTGATCCATCTTTGGTTACATGCCCAACTAGAACTAAGGTAATTGCGCGCTCTTTTGCAATGCGGATTAAGGCTGCTGCAATTTCGCGAACCTGGGTGACACCACCTGGTGCGCCATCAACGGTAGAGCTTGAGATAGTTTGAATTGAATCAATGATTAAAAGATCTGGTTTAACTGCATCAATATGTGCAATTACTGCGCCAAGATCGGATTCAGCAGCCAGCCACAAATTTTCATCAATTGCATTTAATCGCTCTGCTCGTAAGCGAACTTGAGAGGCGGACTCTTCACCAGATATATAAAGTGCAAGCATTCCTTGTTTAGCGGTCTCGGCGGCAACAGTTAAAAGTAAGGTGGATTTACCAACACCAGGTTCACCAGCAAGCAAAATTGCAGCGCCTGGTACTAAACCGCCGCCAAGAACTCGATCTAATTCGCTGACACCACTGGTGCGCGCTTTCGCGCTCGCTAAATCAACATCACCAATTGGTTTTGCGGCTGTTGTTACATGCCCGGCAACTAATGAAAGTTTTTTAGGTGCAGCCATCTCTTCAACAGTTCCCCATGCTTGGCATTCACCACAGCGGCCAACCCACTTTGTTGCAGTCCAACCACATTCAACACAACGGAATGGATCCTTTGCAGGTGCTTTAGCCATGAGGGAAATCTAATGCTTGTGGCTGACTATCGCTGTTTTTGAGCAGCCTTACTGGCTGGGTGGATAACAAATAATGGCAATTCACGCTTTTTCTGTTGTTTAGCGGTTAATGCAATGGCCTGCATCCGAGCATCACAGTGGTTAGCAAGTTCGGCATAAGCCTGCTCACCCATCATTGCAAGTAATTCATTTTTACTAGAAATGTAAACCGGATCTCGACCAGTGTGTGCCTCAGTATTACTTGTGCAGTACCAATTGAAATCATTTCCACCTTCACCCCATGCAAGGCGTTCGTACTCACCAATTACAGTTACTGAAATTTCAGAATCACCCATCTCGCGCTTTTCAAAGGTACGACGAAGTGGAAGCTGCCAACATACATCTGGCTTTGTTTCTACAAAGTGAACACCCTCTTTAAGTGCTAGGCCATGTAATGCACAACCTGGACCTGCAGCAAAATCTTTACGATTTAAAAAGATACAAGAGTCTTTTACTTTTCTAGTTTTGCGATCCTTATCTAAACCAATCTCAGAAATTCTTAATTTGCCACCTTTTTTAGCTGGCCGAGCCTCATCATAAAATTGCCACATATCTTTAGTTAAACGCTTTGCCGCCTTAAGGGTTCGTGCTTCATCACTTTCATCAGAGTAATAAGCACCATCTGAACAACAGCCAGCATCTGGCTTCCCCTCATCAATTCCACAGCAGCCATTTCCATAAATACATTGCCAGTATGAGGTCAACCAAGTTAGGTCACATTTATATATGTTTTCTGCATCAGCTGGATCTTCAAACTCCAACCAATCACGGGCAAAGCCCGGGGCTACTTCATTTTTTGATAATTTAGATTTAATTCCCTTGGTAGCCATAGCCCGTAAGGATAAGCCCTCAGGATGGTTTAAGAGTAATTGGGTAGGCTAGGTAAATGGGTACAGATGCAACTAACAATAACTTCAGTGGTTGTATCGGCTTTATTGGTGCGGGTGTTATGGGCACAGCCTTAATCAAAAGCTTTATTAGCATTGGTATTAGCAGCAATCAGATCTGTATTTCAGAGAAAATAGTTGAAAAGTCCAAGCAATTAAACAGCAGCTTGGGCGTTAATGAGAAGAGTATTTCTGAGATTGCTAAAGAGTGTGATTTGATCTTTTTGGCAGTAAAGCCACAAGATCTTGCAGATACGTTAAATGAATTGAGCAAAACTTTGCCAAGTAAAACTCTTTTGATCTCAATTGCTGCAGGCAAGACAACATCATTTATTGAGCAACAAGTCGGCAAAGATAATCCGGTAATTCGAGTAATGCCAAATACACCTGCGCAAGTAGGCAAGGGAGTTTCAGCAATATCAGCTGGCAAATTTGCAAGCGCAGCAGATTTAGCAATCGCAACGCAACTGCTATCTGCCAGCGGTTTAGTGGTTGAAATTGCAGAGTCCCATCAGGATGCGGTCACAGCTTTAAGTGGTTCAGGTCCGGCATACTTCTTTAAATTTGTAGAAGAGATGATTAAAAGTGGTGTGGCACTTGGCTTGACCGAAGATGTTGCAACCAAGTTAGCTGTTGGAACAATTGCTGGCTCAGCGGCAATGTTGCAAGACAGTGGATTAGATGCAGCCACCTTGCGAGAAAATGTTACTAGTCCAAATGGCACAACTGCTGCTGCATTAAATGAGTTTGAAAAAGCCGACCTTTCGAAAATAATTAATAATGCAATGACAGCTGCGAAAAAAAGAGCTCAGGAGCTAGCTTGAAGTTAAAGTTTTTTGCAGTTTTCTCCCTGATTTTCGCAATGAGTGTTTCACTTATCTCACCTGTAAATGCCGCAACAATGATTGTAATAAAGCCCATTGTTGAAATTCCTTACACCGGAAATGAACAGGTCAGTGATCTACTTTTAACACCAACTTCAATTGCGTTAATTGGAACTACCGAAGCAGCAACAGCTAATCCAATTCCAGGAAATCTTGGTGGCTCAAGTGATGGTTTTATTTCAATTTATACCAAGAGTGGCTCGTTAGTATCCAGCACTAGATTAGGCGGTGCAGCAAATGAAATTGCTACCGCTGCCGCACTTGATGCTGATGGCAGTATTTGGATTGTCGGTGCATCCACTGTTGTAAGCGCCAATACGCCAACACCAACACCAACAAAATTACTTAATCCAGATAATGTTCCGCTGACGCCAAGTATTCCAATTAGCTCTGCTCTAACAAAGCTCAATCTGTGGCAGATCAGCAGTGTTGGTCAATTAATTAATTCATATGAAACTCAGACCGCATCCGTGATCTCACCACAAGATCTGCTTGTTACAAAAACCGGCTTAGTAATTTTTGGTGATGTATACGAGAGTGCAAATGTAAGAGGCTTTTATACATCTTTTGATAAGACAACTCTCTTTTCGCCAATTATTAAGTACGGCAGCAAATTAACTCAACTAACGGATGCAATTCCAAACTCTGATGGCAGTTTCACAGTAGTTGGCCGAAGCAGTGATCTACTTTTAAAATCAAGAGCTGTTACCAAAAGTGATGCCATAACATTGAAGGTATCTGCAACAGGTAAGCTGCAAGTTGTTGCTCGTGCAGTCCTAGGAAATACATCACGAAGTTGGAATTCAATTGGCATGGGCTTACTGCAAGGCGGCATTGTCAGATACTCAAATAAAACCGAGGCGGCAATAACTAAATTTTCAGCATTAAGTAAACCAAGTTGGAACACTCGCTACCTATCTCGATCAACTGCATTAGTAGTAACTGGTACGAACTCATGGGTGACATTTGTTTCAGCTGGTGTCATTCCTGGTCTGCGCACCTGGAAACCTAAAACTCCAACCCCGGTTTTATTGCAATTGGGTAAAAAGGGTGAAGTAATTTCTGCTGCATCATTTGCCGGCACCCCAGTAGCAATCGCTAGAAATAATGAAATGGGAACGGTAGTAATCACCGATTCGGGCACAAGTTTTGGATTACTTCAGGTTAACTAGTAATCTTTGGCAATTGTTAGCAAAACTAAAGGAGCAAAATGGGTTCAGTAATTAAGAAGCGCCGTAAACGTATGGCGAAGAAAAAGCATAAAAAACTTCTTAAGAAAACCAGAATTCAACGTCGTAACGCGAAGTAATTCTTTTTAGCTAGGGTCTAAACAAATTTAACTTTCCAGATACGCCGGCAAGTGCGTATCTGATTTTATTCAAAGTAATCCAAGAGCTAGCCGAATCCCGTTCTAATCGATTTCTAGAAACCAATGAGATTGATTTATTAGCCCGGTTTACTTCACACAATCTAAGTTCGCAGCCAATTAAAACTGATCTGTCATCAATGGCCATTGAAGAGTTTGGAATACCAAAATTTCCAGATGTAAATGTGGTGCTAGAGCTTGCAGTGACAACCTTTGTTCTAAGTTGATTTGGGTTTGGATAGGTCAGACCACTGCCGGTGTACCAAGCTGCGATGACTCCACGTACGCTATTGAAGATACTTACATCATAACCAGCGACAGACACACCATCACTAGGTGTATCAAGAGTTTGAAACATCCAATCCTCAACTAAGCCACTGCTTCGGCTGGCGTATCTAACCTCGCCTCTGGTTACATTCTTATCTAGATCAAAACCATTAACACTGTCGTAAATTAAGTGAATTCGGTTGCCAACAGTTATAGATTTCATATGAAAGCCAACATCACCAGTAGTTCTATTTTCCGTGTCCTTATCACCATCGACAATTTCATATCGCCAAGTTGATCCGCTCTTTACAGCACCTAAAACAATTCCTTGACTTTCATCCCGGTAGAAAACCTGTACTCCAGCTGCATTAACTGCGCAAGCATTTGAAACTGAAACATCTGAAGCGGTTCTTACTCGATCAGCTTCTTTGTAATCCTGAATTTTGGGACCATCACCATCAACAATTTCATATCGCCAGCTCTTACCGTTAAATACTGCATAGCGAAGATCTAATTCCTTAAGGTCGGTATAAAAAATATGAAGATAATTTACCTTGGCTGCCGTTGACGTACACATCGAGATATAACCACTTACATCATTAAGAGTTCTGCTATTTGTAGTTGAGTTTCCATCAACTGTTGTGATCTGCCATTTACCAGCATTTTGAGTTGCCAGCTTTAAATCACCCTTCTTGCTATCGGTATAAGCGATTACTGGTTTTCCACCATAAGTTGCTGTTGCTAAGTGCTTGGCATCAGCGGTTGGATCAATAACTGTTGATCTCCATGCAGCTTGTGGCGTTACAACATTGGTGTTTACCGCAGCGGATGTGCCTAATGAGTTTCTAGCAGTGATTGAAAATGTATATTTCGTGCCATTTTTTAAATTACGGATAACTGCTGGGCTTTCAGTAACTGTAATTGAGTCACCGGTAGTTATATTTTTTATTTCGTAATCAGAAATTTGTGCTGTACGTGCATTAACTGGTGGTGAAAATTGAATTATCACAGATTGATCAGAGACTAATGCTTTTTGATTTTGTACTATCTGCGGTAGCGCAAATGAAACACCAACTGGTGGCTTTGATCGCATATCTTCAAACATTGCCAGCAGTAATGGGCCAGGCAAATGAAAGACCTCACCAGATTCTAAATTTGGTGTCATAACTGCATCTTGTGGTGAATCCTTAAAAGTAGCTTCATCTATATGACTAACAGATGAGCCAGGTTCATATTGCGCTGGTGTATAAAGTTTTGGCTTTACATTGTTGTTAGCTTTAATTGCATTTTCACCAGACCAAAGTAGTGAGGTAGTTAATGCTTTACCGGTTTCTAGTGATGGCGATGGCATATCTGCTAATCGACGGCCATCAGGTAATTGAGCAAATGCATCAAATGGAGTTGGTTGGTCAACTCGTCCTGCACCACTAAAGGTGTCGTAGTAACTTCCACTAATAAAACCCAAACCATGAGCCATCTCATGAAGAATTACAGATTGCAGATCATAAAGATTCCTAGGACAGTTGCCATCTGTGCCCAGGTACCAAGGCGCAGTTGAGGTAATTGTTATTTCCATCTCGGGTTTATTTTTATCCAGATCGCGGCCAGCGATTGCGTTAGCCAATGCAGATGGGTAATACAAAGTGCGATCGGGTGCCTCTGGAAAAACAAAATTACTTACTGAACTAGCCGCTGCTAATACACCGTAATTTGCTGAGCGCGCCCAAGTTATGTTTACGTTGACATCAATCTTTGAAGAAAAATTCTCTGACCAAGTATCTACTGCAGCTTGAATTGCAGGCTTGGCACTTTCAGGGACAGTATTAAAATCAATAATAAAATTTGATTTTTTATCTAAATTTGCTGAAGCGGTTCTAGGTCGTTGTTTTACATAATCTAAGTTGGTACCTGAATATAGTGAAACCCAAGGTGCAGGAACTGAAATTACTGTTACAGCGGATGCGGCTGGTGCGGGAACAATAAGTAAGGAGAGAAATAAGCCGATCGTTAGGAGTATCGACTTTCTTCGCATAGCGGCAAGGTTAACAGTCTGAGATGATTCGCCTATGGAAGAAGAGAATTTATCAGGAAGAATTCAGGAAAATTATCTTCGTGCTCGTCGCGAGCAACCAAGTGCCGCCATTGCAAACACAAAAGCTCCTGAACCAACACTAGAAGAGGCCAGAGCTGATTTAGCAAAAGCGGTCGGAAAGATTGCAGATCAATTTTTAGCGAAAAGATATGGTCCATTGATCGGAACTATTGCAGAGACAACAACCATTGCCACCTTACAACAATTTGAAGCTAACTTAACGCGTGCTAAAGGTGATGTTACTTTGGTGGTTCAAGAGTTTAGCGATCGAATATTTTCAACCGGCAAATTACGCCGCGAATGAAAACGGTAACAGTTTATTCTCGAACCGGCTGTCATCTTTGCAAGAATGCAATTAAAGAGATTGAATCTGTAAACTCTGATTTAGATTTTAAGTTAGAAATTAAGTTAATTGATAACGACCCGCATCTTGAGAAAATGTATGGTGAGCAAGTGCCGGTAATTTTAATTGATCAGCAACCACATGATTATTGGCGGGTAGATCTAACTAGATTTACAGCAGCGATTAAAGCTTAATTTTTATCTAAAACCTCATCAGCATCAATGATGCGGTAGGCGTAACCTTGTTCAGCAAGAAAGCGTTGGCGGTTTTGGGCAAAATCTTGATCAATGGTGTCTCGTGCAACCAGTGAATAAAAGCGAGCTCCGCGGCCATCTGCCTTTGGACGCAGAATTCGGCCCAAGCGTTGCGCCTCCTCTTGCCGAGAACCAAATGTTCCCGAAACTTGAATCGCAATTGATGCTTCCGGTAAATCAATTGAAAAGTTAGCAACCTTTGATACGACTAAACATTTAATCTCACCACTTTTAAATTTTGCATATAAAATCTCACGTTCTTTAATTGGGGTAGCGCCTTTAATTACCGGTACACCTAAAGCTGCGCTTAACTCATCTAACTGCTCCAGGTACTGTCCAATAACCAGGACTTGATCGTCTGCATGTTGTTTAGCAAGTGCGATTGCAACAGCTTTCTTTGTTTGGGTAGTAGCGCAAAATTTGTATCGATCCTCTTGCTCAGCGGTTGCATAATTTAATCGCTCAGCATCGGTAAGAGTTACCCGAACTTCAACGCAATCAGCTGGTGCGATGTAGCCCTGTGCTTCAATCTCTTTCCAAGGAACATCAAATCGCTTTGGTCCAATTAAGGAAAAGACTTCACCTTCCATGCCATCTTCTCGCACCAATGTGGCGGTTAAGCCAAGTCGGCGGCGTGATTGAATATCTGCAGTAAATCTAAAGATTGGCGCAGGCAATAAGTGCACCTCGTCATAAATAATTAAGCCCCAATCAATTGCATCAAATAGATCAAGATGTGCGTAGACGCCTTGTTTCTTAGTAGTCATTACTTGATAGGTGGCAATTGTTACCGGCCTAATCTCTTTTTTAGAACCGCTGTACTCACCAATGTCATCTTCATTTAAATCAGTTCTGCGCAGTAATTCATCCCGCCATTGTCGAGCGGCAACGGTATTGGTAACTAAAATTAAAGTTGTTGCTTTTGCATGTGCCATTGCAGCTGCACCAACAATTGTTTTTCCAGCACCGCACGGCAGTACAACAACGCCAGAGCCACCATGCCAAAAACCTTCTGCGGCTAACTCTTGGTACTTACGAATCTGCCAACCATCTTGGCGAAGTGCAATCTCGTGGTGTTCACCATCTACATAGCCAGCAAAATCTTCAGCAGGCCAACCTAATTTCAACAGTGCTTGCTTTAAAAATCCGCGTTGTCCAGGATGTACAACAATTGTTTCAGCATCTAATTGCAGCCCTAACATTGGCGCAACCTTTTTACCGCGCGTGACCTCTTTTAAAACAGCTGGATCATTTGAAACCAAAATTAATCCGTGTACTGGATGAGCCTCTAGTCTTAATCGACCATAGCGAGACATCGTCTC
>JBILCN010000007.1:0-39316 GCA_044353095.1 Candidatus Nanopelagicus sp. | reverse complement strand
TCCCTCTAGTAAATTGACTGTTTACAGGTTCGAGTTTGCGCACTACCCTGTCGCTTTATGACCCGTTTACCTAAAAAACGGGGAATTACCCAGGTTGAAGAGGATAAATCCCTCATCCTCCGCAGTTAGATTTCAACGCCAATGTATTTGGTTTCAAGGAACTCATGGATTCCATCAAAACCACCTTCGCGGCCTAATCCACTTTGTTTTACGCCACCGAATGGTGCTGCGGGATCTGAAATAACTCCTCTGTTTATCGCAACCATTCCAGCCTGTAAAGCTTCGGCTGTTTTTATTGCACGGCCAGTTTCACCTGAATAAACATAAGCAATTAATCCATACTCAGTTGCATTTGCTAACTCAATCGCCTCTTCATCAGATTCAATAACGACTATTGGCGCAACTGGTCCGAAGACTTCTTGCTGCAAAATTGGGTTATCTTTTTTAACAGTTAAAACTGTTGCTGGATAAAAAGCGCCTGTTCCCTCTGGAATCTTTGCGCCAGTTTCAACTTTTCCACCTGCAGAAAGGGAAGCATCCACAAGCTCTGCAATTTTATTTCTTTCCTTAATTGAAACACTTGCGCCTAATTGCGCTCCGTCTGACAACCCAGAAGCCATCTTTAATCCACTCATTGCCTTAGTTAGCTTGCTTGTGAATTCAGCAGCGACCTCTTTAGCAACATAGAATCGATTAGCAGCTGTGCACGCGGCGCCACCATTTCGCATCTTGGCCAGCATGGCGCCACTTACTGCATCATCAACATTAGCATCAGCTAAAACTAAAAATGGTGCGTTGCCACCAAGCTCCATGCTGCAACGAATAACGCGATCTGCTGCCTCTTTAAGTAAAACTTTTCCAACTTCGGTTGATCCAGTAAAGGATAGATTTAGCACCCGTGGATCTTTTAAAATCTTTGCTATTGCCGGTCCAGTTGGAGTTGGCAGAATTAGATTTACAACACCAGCAGGAACTCCGGCTCGATCTAAAATATCAACGATTGCAAGAGCGGTAAGTGGAGTCTCACCCGCTGGTTTTAAAATTACAGTGCAACCTGCAGCGAGAGCTGGTCCAATTTTTCGAGTTGCCATTGCAGCTGGAAAGTTCCATGGGGTGATTAACAATGAAACACCAATCGGTTGGTGTGTTACCAGAATTCGTTTGTCGCCACTTGGTGCTGTGCGAAAATCACCGCTAATGCGAACTGCTTCTTCAGAGAACCAGCGGAAGAATTCAGCGGCGTAGAGAATTTCGCCTTTGGCATCACTTAATACTTTCCCATTTTCCATTGAAACAATTTTGGCTAGGTGATCGGCTTCGGCCACCATGATTTCAAAAGCCTTACGCAGAATTTCAGCACGAACTCGCGGCGCAGTTTTTGACCAAGTTTTAAATGCTTTATCTGCAGCATCAATGGCTGCTAAACATTCGACATCGCCAGCTGTTTGAACCTCAGCAATTACTGATTCATTACTTGGATCTGTAACTGGTAATTTGCCCGAGCCATTGACCCATTTACCATCTATAAAAAGTTGAGTTTTTAACTGCATAAAGGTCAGCATACTCGCAGGTTTACGCTTAAAAAAATTAAGGTTTTCGGGCGTATACTTAATCATTCAAAGCCATTCTAAAATGCATATTTGGAGAGTGTTTTTAATTGCCTAAGTCCTGGACTGATAATGCACCAGTACCAAAAGTGCTTAAAGAGCATGCGCACCTTAAGGATCCCTTCTCTTACCGCTTAAAGAACCTTTTGCTTGGTCGGCCAATCAATCGTCACTCTTTACATGAACAGCGATTGTCTAAGCGCAATGCCTATGGAATTCTCTCTTCAGACTGTATTTCATCCTCTGCATATGGCGGCGAGCAGATTCTAGTTGCATTAATTCCAGCCTTTGGTTTGGCGGCTTTTGCAATATTTACTCCCATAATTGCAATTATTTTATTAATGTTGATCATTATTACGCTCTCTTACCGAGATGTAATAAATACATACACCAAAGTTGGTGGAGCGTATGTAGTTGCGCGAGAGAATTTTGGAAAAGTGATCTCACAAATTGCCGCGATCGAACTTATATTTGGTTACATAATCACAGTTGCAATTCAAACCGCAGCTGGAGTTGCAGCGATAATCTCAGCCATTCCTGAACTAACGCAACATAAAGTAGCTCTAACTATCTCAGTAATCTCACTTCTTACCTATATCAATCTTCGCGGCATTAAAGATGCAGGAATTATTTTTGTCCTGCCTTCTTATCTGTTCTTAGGCTCTATGTTCATCGTCTTTTTATTTGGTATCTATCGCAATATCAACGGCACACTCCCTGAGTATGCAACAAATACTCCTGGATTACTCGAGCTGGGTGAACCACAAGGTTTGTTAAGTTTGGCAGCGATCCTTTTAATACTTAAGGCTTTTGCAAATGGCAGTGCATCTTTAACTGGGTTAGAAGCAATCTCTGACAGTGTGGCTTTGTTTAAAGAGCCAGAACACCACAATGCAAGAAAGACCTTGATTTTGATGAGTGGCTCACTTGGCGTATTGATAATGGGAATTGCTTGGTTGGCTAATCAAACTGTAGCCATTCCTTATATCAATGGCACACCAACTGTTATCTCACTTGTTGCGCAAGCTTCATTAGGAGAGAGTTTGTTTGGCCAGAGTTTCTACTATTTTGTTCAGGCATCAACCACTTTTATTTTATTTGCTGGCGCAAATACGTGTTTCAACGCTTTTCCAAATATGGTAAATATTGTTGCTAATGATGGATTCTTACCCAAACAATTAACAAAACGTGGTCACAAATTAGCTTTTTCAAATGGCATAATCTTTATCTCTAGTATTGCAATAGTTCTAGTAATTGCATCAAATGCCAGCATTACAACATTAGCTGCGATCTATGCCCTTGCTGTCTTCATCGGCTTTAGCCTTACTGGATTTGGTATGGCGAAGAAAAATCGTAATAACAAAGGCAAGTTCTATCTACATTTAACTACTGGCATTATTTCGATTACAACCGTGCTTCTGCTTTCAGCACTTAAGTTTCAAGATGGCACCTGGATTGTTGTTATTGGCACACCAATAATTGCTGCCATCATGCTTCGATTTAATCAAAAATATAATCAAGAGAATCAAGCTTTATTAGTCTCTAGCGCTGATTCCAGAGCAACATCTATCACAAGACATAATGTGACGGTATTAGTAGATAGAATTGATATCGCAACTGTTGGCGCTGTTCGATATGCAAGAAGTTTAAAGCCAAGAGAGATTAATGCTGTTCACTTTGTTATGGATGATAAAAGAGCTGAAGAGTTGGTTGATGGCTGGGCCAAGAATGCCGCATTCTCTGACATCTCATTAGAGTTAATTGATTGCCCTGATCGCAGATTGACTAATTCAGTTGTTGATTACGCTCGCACAGTAACTACAGCGGCCGATATTGAGTTAACACTGTTGCTGCCACGCAGAGCATATTCAAAATTCCTGGGCAAACTTTTGCATGATAGAACTGCGGAGTCAATCGCCCAACCAATTTCACAAATTCCTAGAGTTGTGGCAACTATTATTCCTTTTGACGTACAAAAAATTATTGCTGGACAACCAGGTTTACTTACCGCAGAAAATAAGAGCGCTGCTGAAAAATTAGGCGGAGCTCAGCCAGAACCAATCCGTGCTCAAAGCAGTTTAATCAAGCCAGCTGTAACTACCCCGGATAACAAAAAAGAGAGCGTAAGTCACTACGCTGAAAATGTATTGCCAATTGGCAGTATCACCTGGCGCAAACGTGCTCATGTGCAAGGGAAGGTGAATTCAATTAAGTCAGCACCGGCTGATTCATCTCCAATGGTTGAGGTAGAGGTTTGGGATGAAACTGGCGGTGTAACACTTCAATTCTTAGGACGAAGAGATATAACTGGCTTAGAAGTTGGTTCTGAGATTCGTGCCGAAGGCATGGTGGGTGAAAATAATGGAAATCTAGTTATTTTAAATCCATCTTATGAGTTGTTGATTTAACGCTTACCTTCAAAAAAATTACTTAGTACTAAGGCACATTCCTTTTCTAAAACTCCTGTAATTACCTCGACCTTATTTAAATTACGGGGATCTCTGATTACATCCCATACCGAGCCGACAGCGCCAGCTTTTTGATCCCAAGCACCGAAGACAACTCTTTTAAATCGAGATTGTGAGATAGCACCAGCACACATTGCACATGGTTCCAATGTGACAATCATCGTTAGATCATCCATCCGCCAGTTGTTTAACTTTGCTGCTGCCTTTCTCATTGCCACAATTTCAGCATGCGCGGTTGGATCATTATTTTCTTCTCTTAAATTATGGCCTGTACCTAGAACTTCACCTTGCTCGTTAACAACTAGAGCACCTACTGGCACATCACCATTGTCTGCAGCACTTTTGGCTAAGGCGATAGCCTGCTGCATTAATATTTCAAAGTTCAATTATTAAATTCTGCTAACTTATTTAATTGTTCGCCAAAACCTAGTCGATTAGCAATCGCTTCTAGCGCTTCATCTGGATAAAGCTCTGGGTCATCTAAAATTGTTAGCAGCTCCATCTCACCAACACCTAGATCACTTAGTAAATCTAAATCACCAGCGGGTGCTGGCTCATCCTCTTCCTCTGGAAAATCTAAATCTAAAACCTCAACCAAATCTGATGCAACATCGTAATCAAGTGCGTAAGTAACGTCGCTAATCATCATTCGCATTTGATCACCGAGTACGCGAGCAATAATTACAAATTCATCTTCAATTGCGATCATGGCAATAGCACCACCATTAGTTTGTTGCGCCTTTAGTGAATCAATCAGCAAACC
Organism: Candidatus Nanopelagicus sp.; assembly: GCA_044353095.1. Lineage (GTDB taxonomy): Bacteria > Actinomycetota > Actinomycetes > Nanopelagicales > Nanopelagicaceae > Nanopelagicus. The sequence continues at coordinate 34,478 of JBILCN010000007.1, read as the reverse complement.
AATATCTCGAGTTTCAACCAAACCTGATGCGGTCCAACGGCCATCTTCATGCCAAGCGATTAATCCAAAATCAACTGCCATTTAGATCACATCCCTTCCGCTCTGTGAGTGCCCTATTCAATCTCAAATCCTGTTCAATGGTGGTAATTCTCTCTTTTTATTGGATGTATGGACAAGGGCTTGTAGAGTAATTATGTGAAGATTCATATTGCAGACCATCCGCTAATCACCCATAAATTAACTGTGCTGCGCGATGAGCGCACCGATTCACCAACCTTTCGAAAGCTAACTGAAGAAATTGTTACCTTGCTGGCATATGAAGCAACCCGTGAGGTAAAGGTTGAAAATGTCAGCGTAAAGACGCCGGTCGCAATGGCCCAGGGATTACACCTTGCAAAACCAAAACCAGTGGTTGTTCCAATCTTGCGTGCTGGTTTGGGCATGCTTGAAGGAATGTCGCGTTTAATTCCAACAGCTGAAATTGGATTTTTAGGAATGGTTCGCGATGAAAAAACTTTGCAGGCGACAACGTATGCGAATAGATTGCCAGAAGATTTAACTGGCCGTCAGTGTTACATCTTGGATCCAATGCTTGCAACTGGTGGCACATTAGTTGCAGCGATCGAGTTCTTGTTAGCAAAGGGTGCAACAGATATAACAGCAATATGTATCTTGGCTGCCCCTGAAGGAATTGCAGTTCTTGAGAAAGCATTTGCTAATTCAAAGGTTGCAATTAAGTTAGTAACTGGCGCACTAGATGAAAGATTAAATGAGCATGGCTATATCGTTCCTGGCTTAGGAGATGCCGGCGATCGCCTGTACGGTGTTGTTTAAATGGCAAGTACTAGCCCTGGTTATGGAATCACAATTCGTGTTGAAGGTCCGGCATCTGCCCAACCAGTAGCCGAAATTACGCAGGCAATTTTGGCAGCTGGCGCATCAATTACCGCACTAGATGTTGTTGAATCTGTTTTAGATCGAGTCGTAATAGATGTAACTTGTGATGCAATTGATGCCGAACATGCCGAAGCGGTAACTGCAGCAATCTCTGCAAATCCAAATCTGGTTGTCCGTAAAGTTTCAGATCGAACATTTTTACTTCATCTAGGCGGAAAGATTGAGATTGCATCAAAAGTTCCATTAAAAACTCGTGATGATTTATCCCGCGCCTATACCCCAGGTGTTGCCCGAATTTCTCAAGCAATTGCAAAGGATCCGTCAGATCTTCGACGCTTAACTATTAAACGAAATACTGTTGCCGTTGTAACAGATGGGTCTGCTGTTCTAGGTCTTGGAAATATTGGTCCAGGTGCAGCGCTTCCTGTGATGGAAGGAAAAGCTGCTTTATTTAAAAGATTTGCTGACGTCGATGCGTGGCCAGTTTGTTTAGATACCCAAGATGTTGATGAAATTGTTAGAACTGTACAAATTATTGCCCCGGTTTACGGCGGCATTAATCTAGAAGATATCTCTGCGCCACGCTGTTTTGAGATTGAGGCACGATTACGTGAACTGTTAGATATTCCAGTCTTTCATGATGATCAACATGGAACTGCAATTGTGGTGTTGGCAGCATTAACTAATGCATTAAAGCTAGTTAAAAAAGATCTAGCTGATGCTCGAATTGTATTAAGCGGAGTCGGCGCCGCTGGAACAGCTGTGGCCAAGCTATTGGTTGCAAAGGGTGCCAAGCACATTATTGGCTTTGATAAGGATGGCTTGGTTGCTGAAAGTAATGGTGACAGCGATCCAATGCGTCAGTGGTTTATTACAAATTGTGCGCCAGGAAATTTCCGTGGCGATATCCATGAAGCACTAAAAGATGCTGATGTATTTATTGGAGTCAGTGCGCCGAATGTTTTAACTGAGGCTGATATTAAATCAATGGCAAAGGGTTCAATTGTCTTTGCACTAGCCAATCCCGATCCAGAGATTGATCCAGCAATCGCACGAAAGTATGCAACAGTGGTTGCAACTGGTCGATCAGATCAACCAAACCAAATCAATAATGTGTTGGCATTTCCCGGAATTTTCCGCGGCTTACTAGATGCCAGAATCACCAAGATAACTGATCAAATGTTGGTCGCTGCGGCAGAAGCTATTGCATCTTGTGTTAGTGATGACCAATTAAATGCTAACTTCATTGTGCCAAGCGTCTTCGACCAAAATGTGGTGCAAAAAGTAGCTGCATCAGTAAAGAAGAAATCTTGAGTAATTTCGCTGCAACACTTGATTCCCAATTAAGTCCGGTCGCACCCTTTCTCTTTTACCTCGTGCTTGGCGCTGTTGTTTTTATCCAAGCGGGTTTACTGTTTGGCTTTTTCCTGCCAGGTAGCTCGTTGCTGTTTAGCGCAGGATTGGTTGCAGCAGCACGCGAAGATGTAAATATCGTAATTTTAATTTCGGTAATCTTTTTAGCTGCTTTTTTTGGTGATCAGGTTGGATTTGTTATTGGTCGAAAGTTGGGCCGCCCTTATTTTCAAAGAGCAAAATCTCCAATCATGAAAAAGGTTTTGGTTAGATCTGAAAACTTCTACGAAAAGTACGGTTGGTGGTCGGTTGTAATTGCTCGTTACGTTCCATGGGTTCGCACTTTTGTGCCACCAATTGCCGGCACAGTAAAGATGAATTACTACAAGTTTCTTTCAGCAAATGTATTAGGTGCGCTGTTATGGGGTGTTGGAATAACCGTGTCTGGTTACTTCAGCGGATCCATTCCTTGGCTTAAAAACATCACCTATTCAGTTGCTATTTTCTTTATTGTCGCCTCAATTATTTCAGGTGTAATTAATTACCGACGCGAAAATCGCGATTGACCATTGGCTATAACGCCAAGGTAGGTAAGAAGAATTCCAGCAATTAAGTACCAGGAAATATCTGTTCCACTAGTTGGAGCAACTAGATCAATGATTAATGAACCAACCAACATACCGCCAACACTGAATAGAGTAAAGACTAGAACTCCCATGTGCTGAACAGCGGTTGCAGAAAAAGCAATATAAATAACTCCGATTGAGCCACCTAAATAAACCCACCAAGGCGCACTTACCAATTTTGATAACGGCTGGCCAGTATTTAGATATCTGATAAAAAACAAAATAAACAAAAACAATGTGCCGGTAATAAAGTTTAACTGTGAGGTAGCAAAGGATTGAGTTGAGTAAACATTAATCTGCGCATTCAACGCCCGCTGCACGCCAACCCAGGTGCCGGCAAGGACAGCTAGAAAGATTGCTGCAACCGAGAATGTGCTCATTGAAAATCTATCCCAGGCAGAGACAATTACAGCGATGACTGTAATCAAAGCGGCAATAACTCGGCGCTTACTAATGGCACTCTTCTTGCCACCAGATAAACCAACCTTGTCCACAAATAAAGAAATAGCGGTTTGTCCGGCAAGGGATGCGACTGTAAATAATGCAACGCCAGCTATTGGAACAACATGAGTTTGCATAGCCACAAAGGATGCACCCAACACACCAGCACCTAATTGCCAAGCAGGCAATTTTTTGGATTTAACTGCGGTGAAGATCAATCCGAAACCGGCTCGAGTTTTTCTTCTTGAAAGAACAATGATTGTGACAAAGATTAGACCGGTAGAAAATGAAACCATTGCCGCTTCTAGAGAGTCGCCTAAGCGAAAGGAAAGTTCACCATTAATTCGAGATTGAATTGCAATTAAAACGCCAGAGAGAGCGGAAAGAAGTTCTAGTCCAACCTTACTTTCAGAGCTCTTCTTTTTTTTAATTTAGGCCGCCCCCAACAATTGTTTGAAGCGGCCATTATAGAGTTATACGGTTATAGCGATGGTGCGGAGTCCAAAGTAACTGTGTAGGTTCTTGAAGTACCGTTTGGTAATTCAACAATCACAGTTACCTGATCCCCTGGTGCCTTAGCTCGAATTCGAACTATCGCAGATACTGCGTTATTAATCTTAAATCCATCAATGCTCTTAATGATTGAGTTGACTGGAATTCCAGCTTTTTCAGCACCTTTTCCAGCTGTTAGCGCACCAATTCTTGCACCTGTTCCAGTAAAGGCTGAATCAAATGAAACACCAAAGATTGGTTTGGTTGATTTACCGGTTTCAATAATCTCATTAATTATTCGCTTAGCCTGATTAAATGGAATTGAAAAACCAAGTCCAATATTTCCAGATGCAGAGCCGCTGCCAAGTGTTGCAATAGCGGAGTTAACGCCAACAATTCTTCCTTGTGAATCGACTAATGGACCGCCAGAGTTTCCAGGGTTAATTGCGGCATCAGTTTGGATTGCATCGATGTATGAAGCGATGCTAGTTGAGCCGGTCGTTACGGGGCGATTTAAGGCAGAAATAATTCCGCTGGTAACAGTTCCGGATAAACCAAGAGGAGAGCCAAAGGCAACTACAGCATCTCCGATTGAGACCGCACTTGAATCACCTTGGGCGATAACTGGCAGATTTCCTTTACTTATTGAAACAACAGCTAGGTCATACTCTGAGTCACGACCAACGATTGTTCCCGTTAAAACCTCACCGTTATTTAATTCAACCTGAATTGTTCCACCTGTTGCAGCATTTTCAATCACGTGGTTATTTGTAACGATGTGGGAGGTTGTTGAGTTCGTTCTAATTACTGATCCAGAGCCAGTGCCGCCACCAGCCGCTGAATTGACCGCAAGTGAAACGACTGAAGGTGAAACTAATTGAGCAATACTTTTTATGTTGGCACCGGTTGCACCGATATCAATTGCGGTTCTGCCCTTGGCGCATGATCCATTTGCCGAGACAAACAAGGCTTTACTTTTGTTATCCATACAAGCTTTAACCACTGGTACCGGTGGGGTGTTTGCGACAGCGAATCCACCAAAGCTTATGGCGCCGATTAAAAAGCCAACAAATACTTTGTCCACTGTGTTCTTCATGTTTCCCCCTGAGTACCTAATTAATTTCTTAAACTTATGGTTTGTAGGTTAAATTCCCAAAGTAAGAAATTTCTGAGAACAACCTTAGTGTGGGCTTAGATTTAATTCACTCTGATAACTCATGTTGCGCACGGTTGGGTCCAAAAGTGGCAACAAAATGGCGACCACGGTAACCCTAGCCAGGATCATCAGCAGATTTTCTATCCCAAAAAGGGCCGAAAGTGGGGCGGCGATCGCCAAACCAACCGGCGCAAAAATCATCGAACCCATCTCATCAAAGGCTGATAATGCCAGTGATTATGTTTCAGCCATTGTTCAAATGTAAAAAGTAATTGTGAATGATAAGAGCATAAGAAAACGCATCGGCCAAAGGCACATTACTAATTGCCAATAAATGAATTTGTATAAACAAAAAAATCCAGCAAACTTGTCATCAATCTCAGGCATTCTTTCTTCAACAGGCTTGCCACATAGGTGAGTACCCAATAAAGTTATATCTATGCCTGATCTAGAGAAAAATAAACAATTAGCGAGAGACTTTTTCGAACAAATTTGGAATCAAGGTGATGAATCTGCAATAGATCGATTTATCGCAGAGGATGCAGCGGGTAATGATCCGAAATTTGGTGTTGGTCGTGAATCATTCCGATTGCAGTGGCGTAAATGGCGCGAAGCATTTCCAGACATTCACTTTGCAGTCGAAGAAATAATCGCCGAAGGAAACACTGTTGTCACAAGGTGGCATCTAACTGGAACCCATAAAGGTGAATATCTAGGACAAGCAGCAACCGGTAACAAGGTTGCAGTCGATGGGGTAAGCATTGATCGAATTGAAAATGGAATGGTGGTTTCAGGATTTGATGCCTAGGATTCTCTTGGATTCCGTGAGCAAATTGGGTTGATTAGAAAAATCTAATTGGTGCGCCCGTAGGGATTCGAACCCCAAACCTTCTGATCCGTAGTCAGATGCTCTATCCGTTGAGCTACGGGCGCAATCTTTAAAGCGAGCCGAAGTCTAGCGATTTATTAGGCTCGTCCCAAACTTACCAATATTTTCCAATCAACCTCTTTTATGCGTGGCTTTCCATGTGGTTCACCAGAGAGAATCTCTGAAGCGTTGATCTTCTCCCAACCCGCTTGATCAATTACTTCATGTCCTGACTTCAATAAATCAGAGATTCCATTTGAATCTTTTGGTTCTTTTAACTCAGAGATCAACAAGTCAACAACATCTGCTGCATCACTCTTATTTGTGCCGATAACACCATTTGGTCCTCGTTTTGCCCAACCAACAACATAAAGATTGTGTTCAACCTTGCCACCTATATTAGTAACGCGACCATATTCAACTGGCACGCCAGCAAAATCACCTACCTCGTATCCAATCGCTGTAATTACCAGACCACACTTAATGGCAAAAGTTTTATCGGTTGAGGTTATCTTGTCATCTGCTTCAACTTGATTAACTCCAAAAACAACTTCTTCAACCTTGCCACTACCTTTAATCTCAAGTGGTGTAGCCAAGAATTTAATCTCTAATTTTCGAGCAACGCCTTTTTTCTGATGGTCTGCAATTATTCGCATTGCTTCAAGATTATTTCTTAACTCTTTCTCAACTTCACCACTTGTCTCAACGCGTGCTTGTGCTTTTTCAATCTCATTAAGGTCGATGTAAACATCGGTATTTTCTAACTTTGGTAGATCGCGAAGTTCAGGGGATGTGAAAGACGCGTGCTCTGGACCGCGGCGGCCACAAATAATGACAGTTCGAATATTGCTCTTATGAAATTTTGCGAGCGCATGTGTGGCGGTATCGGTTGGATCAAGTTCGGTGGGATCTAATGCCAGCATCCGTGCTACATCCATAGCAACATTTCCAGCACCAATTATTACTGCGGTCTCACCTGATAAATCAACCTCTACCTCTGTGTAGTCGGGGTGGGCGTTATACCAAGGCACAAATTGTGCGGCCGATAATGAATTTGGTAAATCTTCGCCAGGAATCTCTAACTTCCTGCCAATTGCAGAACCAGTTGCAAGAACTACGGCGTCATATTTTTCGCGAAGCTCTTTAATTGAAATATCTTTACCGATCTCAACATTTGCAAATAATCTAAAGTTTGGTTCTTTTGCTATTTTTTCAAAGACCTTCGCAACTGTTTTAATCTTTGGATGATCTGGGGCTACACCACTTCGCACTAATCCCCATGGGGTAGGGAGCCTTTCAATCATGTCGATTTGAAAAGATAAATCATCAGTTTGAGAGTTTTGAAGTGCCTGCGCTGTGAAGTAACCAGCGGGTCCAGCACCAACTATTGCAACTTTAAAGGTTGGCAATGGTTCTCCTTATTAATCCTTAACTGAATTCAACTGGCGGAGACGAGAGGATTTGAACCTCCGTTTCCCTTGCGGAACAACCTTAGCGACGATTTTTGCTATTTCCAATGCTCTGGCTTAAGCATTCTTAAGGATATAGTTTACATGTAGTAAGGATTTGAACAAAACTCAGAAAATTCTATGATTTCCAGCAAAGTATTTTCTCTTGGTGCTTGTTAAAAAATGGGCAAGATTCTGATTACAAACGTGCTGGATGAATAAAGACTAATCTTCTGCAAATAAAATTGCTTCAAAGACTCTTGAGTTCATTTTTAATTGTTCTGCTGAATTATGTGCCATAACTACTGCATCTACTTTCTGTAGGCACCAGTTAAGTGTCAATCCAATTTTAATCGCATCAACTAAAGATTTATCTCCTAGATTAAACTTATGCCAGTAGTTAGTGATCAAATCTTTAACGTGAGGATTCGGCATAATAATTTCCTCTAGATCCTCTAATGACATTTTAGGTATGAGCCCTTTGGCCAATGGCATGCGCCCAACGACAGTAATGCCAGAACTTCTAGCTGCCTGTATAACGTAATCCAAAGAGTGCTGGTGCAATGGATTAAGGACGGTTTGAACTACAGATATCTCGTATCCTGAAGCCTTGTTTATTTGAATGTAATCTCGGTTTTTAACTAGATCATGTTTAAGTGATAAGCCAAGATTTTTAATTACCCCCATTGATTTCTGATGTTGAAGAAAATTCCACATGTCAGGTTGTAAAAAATGCTCGTTTGATCCAGAATGGAAATAATAAATATCAATAGAATTTCGTTGCAAATTTTGTAAGCTAGATTTTAATTGTCTCTCTACACTATCAACCGTAAACGAATCTTGTAAAGTATTCTGTTTTTGCACATGACCAAATTTCGTGGCTATAAGAAAATTCGACTGCTCGTTTGAGAAAAAATCTCCGATCACTTTTTCAGAAAATCCAGCCCCGTAGCACTCTGCTGAATCGACCCCAAGAAAGTTATCCTTAAGTCCTGAAACAAGTGCATTTTCTAAATCTGTTTTATTCAGAGCGAAACGAGAATAGATTTCTGTTCCGATAAATATCGGTTTTTTATTGCTTGCAAACATTGTAATAGCGAACTACTATTTAGTTAATTCATCTAAATATTGCATTCTATAAAATTTCGTACTCCTGAACCGCTCAGCATCTAATTGGTTGAGCTTCAACAGCGAGATCATTTCTATTACACCATCATTTAGAGTAGTTTTGCAAGTAAACGTTGGGATTTCTTTGTAAATTTTATCAAAATTTACTTGATAATCTCTTACATCACGTTCATTAATAATTTTTTTATCAGCAAATATCGAATCATTTGAACTATTATCTAAATACTCAATTGAGCTAGATGGGAATAGGCTTGAAATCAATTTCGCGGTCTCGAGAATGGTCAAATTGTTTGCATTGTTTCCAACATTAAAAATTTCTAACTCTCCAGAATTTTGATTCGTTTCGATTACACACCTGAACGCTTCTAAAACGTCTTCGATATATATGTGTGGTCTCCAACTCATACCATTGGAATTCATAAGGATTTTATTTTCAGTCAATAGCATCCCTGTGAACATATTTACAACAATATCAAATCGCATTCGTGGTGAGAACCCAAAAACGGTGGCGAATCTGAGTGCAACTGGCGTGAAGTTTTCATTGGCCAGATTTGATAGTGCTTTTTCTATTTTCAACTTGCTCTTCGAATAATCAGTTATTGGGTTTGTTGGACTAGTTTCATCGCAAATTCCATCCGCTGCGCCATAAACAGAACAACTGCTTGGAAAAATGTATTTTACTCCCAGCTCTGAGCAAATTCTCGCTATATATTGTGAAAAATTTACTGCTGGTTCATAATAAACACTCGATTCAATATTTGAAGTGGGATCATTAGACCTGCTGGCTAGGTTGACTACTACGTCGAAATCTTGAATTTCTTTTTTGGTGACTGTCGCAACATCTTTTTTTGTAGTCGAACTTTCTGTAAAGTTTTCTGAAATAGAGCACCCGGCAAAAGTGCCTAGATCAATACCGCTAACGTTATAACCGTAACCCTGAAGGTGGTTAGTTAATCGTGTGCCAATATATCCTTGAGAGCCTAGAACAAGAATCTTTTTCATAAATCAAGGCTAACATGAAAACAGTTTTCACAAAAAAAGTTTCTATGCTTGTCCCTAAACACCCGATGGACTTCGTTTACCAAATTCATTCAAGTTGATTAATCTTGGTCAAAACTCGCCTATATTCTAGAAACCATCAAAAATATTTTTTCATTGAAAGTTATGATTATGCTAGAATTTGAACAGAGCCGTTGGGACGATGGTAGTTTAGTAGCTGTTGAGAGGATTATCATGAGTAGTAGCTGGGACAGCGAATTTGATCAATTTCGCGCTGAATTTTTAGAGCTACAGTCAAAAGACAAAGATTTCAATCTAATTTCTCAAACTTGGCTCCAAGGTGCTATGGATAACAAATTTACCTATCAGTTTAATTGGCTAGGCATACCGATCATCCAAATGCCAACAGATATATTAGTTTTTCAAGAGATTATTTGGGAAACCAAACCAGATTTGATTATTGAAACAGGCGTTGCTAGAGGAGGATCAGTTAACTTCTGGGCTTCTATGCAAGATATGTGCGGAATTGACGGTCATGTTATTGGCATCGATATTGACATTAGAGAACATGCCAGAGAAGCAATTTTGAATTCTAAGTACTCCAATAAAATTACTCTAATTGAATCTGATTCGGTTGATGAATCAATTAAAGGAAAGATCGAAAAATACACTTCCACTTACAAGCGAGTCATGGTTATTCTAGATTCAAACCATACGCACGATCATGTTTATAAAGAGTTACGTATCTATGCAGACTATGTTACTCCCGGGTGCTATCTGGTTGTCTTAGACACCATGACTGAGTTCATTAGAAAACCTTTGGATAGGCAGTGGGGGCCTGGTGATAACCCATATACCGCAGTGCAGGAATTCATGAAAAACTCCGGTGGCTTCACTCTGGATGAGGCCTATGAAAAACGTAGCCTTCTGACTTTGGCCCCATCAGGATTTTGGCGCAAAAATACGACCAAGTGAAAAGTGGTTGGTAGTACTCAAGGTGTAAATGAAATTCAGATGTCTGTTATTGCCGTTTGAAACGTTGATACCAACAATGAACTCTGCTGGAGCGAAGGTCAATTCAACAGACTGATTCGATTCTAGATCCTTGAAAATCTATCGATGGCACAAATGTGCGCCACATTCTCATTTCCGAAATTATGTTGGGGTTTAATTTTTTGAATGTTGTGAAAACAAAACCTCCTCCCCCTGCGCCTAAAAGCTTGTGCCCACAAGAGCCCAGTTCATTCAACCTCTGGGTGATACTTTCTACTTCGGTGGTTAGTATTTTTTCACTAAATGACTTTTTGTGCATCCATCCACTATTTATTAAGGGGCCAAGCTCAGCCCAACTTTTTCTAGTATCGAGTAGCGACATCTTAAATTCTTTTGTGAGTTTAGTGAGTTCAAGCAATCCACTGTAGTTATCATCCGACCGCTGAGCTTGGTCGGCCAATATCGAATTTGCATTTCTGCCCTGGCCCGTCCAGATTAATAGTGAATTATCAAACAGATTAGTAACTCGTGAGATGGAAAGATTTAGAGGTTCAACGATAACTGATCCATCATTCTGAAACTCGAAATAGTTAATGCCCCCAAATGATGCTGCGTACTGATCTTGCTTACCAATTGGGGATTCTAATATCCTTATTTCTACTTCGCTTGCTTCTTCGGCCAGTTGCACTCGGCTTACGTTCTCTTTTCGAAGTGCGTGTAAACCGTTCAACAGGGCTACGGCAAAACTGCTAGAAGATCCCAAACCTGAATTCGCGGGCAAGTCAGCCGAGGTTGATATTTGGATTGGTTCGTCGATATCTAATAGTTCTAGACAACTTCTAACTATTTGGTTTTTGATCGAATCACGAGAGTCTGTGTGCTCTACTTCTGAATATGAGATTCGATATCGTTCTTGAAAAAGTGGATCATGTCTTTTAATGTGGACGTAAACATATTTATTGATTGCGGCAGATACGACGCAACCTTTTGATTTTTCGTAAAATGATGGGATATCCGTACCGCCCCCCAAAAAACTTATTCGCAGAGGTGCAACACTTAAAACGCTTTGAATCTCCACTCTCTGAATCTATCTTATAAAGCTTGCGATTAAAGTAAGGTTTTGAGTGATTTTTATTGAATAGTTAGGTTAATGCCGTTATGAAAGAGTCAAAATAAATCATATCGAAGTTAAGTGAGGAGAGATTTTGCAGAACATTCAGTGCAATAATCGTCTATTCACAATTTTATTTCATAGAAACCGAGCTTTGCAACTTTAAAGGTTGGCAATGGTTCTCCTTATTAATTCTTAACTGAATTTAACTGGCGGAGACGAGAGGATTTGAACCTCCGTTTCCCTTTCGGGAAAACCTCATTAGCAGTGAGGCGCACTAGACCGGGCTATGCGACGTCTCCAGTAGGTCCAAGTATAGGCGTAGGCTTATTCAATGAGCACATCCGCTTCAAACCCTGCAAACAACAACGATAAGGTGGCTGAGAGCAGGACTCACGAAATTCCAGTTGCAGATGCAATGTCGGAGTTTATGAAAGAGGGATGGGCAGACTCACCACTTGAATCGCTGACACCACATAAATCAATTCCTTTTACAAAGATAAGACGAGATAAATTATCTCAGCAATATCCAGGTCTGCGGTTAATTTTTCCATCTGGTTCGTTAAAAGTTCGAAGTAATGACAGTGATTATCAATTCCGTGCACACTCTGCTTTCAGTTGGTATACCGGAATAGTGGCAAGTGATTGTGTTCCTGATTCTGTTTTTGTAATGGAGCCAACTGCTTCAGGTCATGAAGCGCTTTTGTTTATTCACCCAAGATCTCCAAGAAATGGAAATGAGTTTTATCGCGATACTAGATATGGCGAGTTTTGGATTGGTCGCCGAATGACATTGACGGAGAGTGAAAGTAAGTATGGAATTAAGGTAAAGCAGGTTGAGGACATCGCAGAGTTTTTAAGTGATAAAAAAGATTCTTTAGTCATCCGTGATCAAGATCTTGTGATTGACAAACTAGTTACTGAGCGAAGTGAAAAGGAGAAAGAGTTTTTAACCTTTACCTCAGTGGAGCGGATGGTTAAAGATCAGTATGAGATTGATGAGATGCAAAAAGCAATTGATGCAACAGTGCGTGGGTTTGCAGATATGGTGCGAGTTTTTCCAGCAGCAACATCTGTGGCTCGTGGTGAGCGAGTAATTGAAAGTGCTTTTTATGGACGCGCACGTCTTGAAGGAAATGACACTGGATACCCAAGCATTGTCGCCTCTGGCGCACATGCATGTGTGTTGCATTGGATAAAAAATGATGGTGATGTGTTGCCGGGTGATTTAATTTTAATTGATGCTGGTGTTGAGATTGAATCGCACTACACCGCAGATATCACTAGAACATTTCCAGTAAATGGAAAGTTTACCGATGCTCAACGCCAGATTTATATGATCGTATACAAAGCGCAGCAAGCTGGAATTGCAGCGGTTAAGCCCGGGGCTAAGTTTAAAGATTTCCATAACGCTTGCATGGTTGAGATTGCAAAGGGTGCAGAGTCATTGGGTGTATTACCAATTACTGCGGAAGAATCATTGCAAGCAGATAAAGGATTGCATCGCAGATGGCAGTTTCATGGCAGCGGTCATCACTTAGGAATTGATGTTCATGATTGTGCGCATGCACGTAAAGAACAGTACGCAGATGCGGTTTTAGAACCGGGGATGATTTTGACGGTAGAGCCAGGGTTTTACATTCAACCTGACGACACCCTGTTCCCACCTGAGTTCCGTGGAATTGGTGTGCGAATTGAGGATGACATTTTAGTTACACAAAGTGGTGCAAAGATATTGAGTAATGCCTTGCCTCGTCACCCAGATGAGGTAGAGGCGTATATGGCTCGTTTACTTAAGTGACTTTTTAAAGATTGAAACAATTAAGGTTGAAATAACAGAAATAATTAAGGAAGCACCGAGTGCTGACCAGAAGTTAGTTACATCAAGTCGATCACTCCACCTGGCAGTTAACATCAACATTGCAGCATTAATTACAAATGAGAATAAGCCAAAGGTAAGCAGGATTGCTGGGAGAGTGAATAGTTTAATTAAAGAACCGATTAGGCCGTTTATAACTCCAAATAAAAGTGCGACCCAAAGATACGACCAGGCGCCACCATTTACAGTGATGCCAGAGATTAAAGCGGTTGCCGCCCAGAAAGCTAGAGCGCTAGCAATCAGGCGAACGAGTAATTTCATTAACTAAATTACCTCTTCGCGGCGGCGGATCTTTGAGCCAAGCCAGCGAACAGGATCGTACTTAACATCTACAACGCGCTCCTTCATTGGGATGATTGCGTTGTCGGTGATGCGAATGTGTTCTGGGCAAACCTCGGTACAACATTTTGTAATGTTACACATACCAAGACCGTGCTCTTCTTGTGCTTTTTGCTTGCGGTTGCGCAACATATCAAGTGGGTGCATATCTAGTTCTGCGATGCGGATAAAGAATCGTGGACCAGCAAATGATTTCTTATTCTCTTCGTGGTCGCGAATAACGTGGCAAGTATCTTGGCAAAGGAAGCATTCGATACATTTACGGAACTCTTGTGATCGCTCAACATCTATTTGCTGCATACGGGCTTCACCAGGCTTCAAATCAGCTGGTGGCTCAAATGATGGAATCTCCATCGCCTTCTTGTAGTTAAAAGAAACATCGGTAACTAAATCTTTAATAACTGGGAATGCACGAAGTGGTGTGACAGTGATGGTTTCATCTTCTGCAAAATTTGCCATTTGAGTCATGCATGCAAGACGAGGCTTTCCGTTAATTTCAACTGAACATGATCCGCACTTTCCAGCCTTACAGTTCCAGCGAATTGCAAGATCTCCCATTTGAGTTGCTTGCACGCGGTGAATTACATCTAAAACTACTTCGCCTTCATTGGCATCTACAGAGACATCTTGCAAGGATCCGGTTTCACTGTTGCCACGCCAAATGCGCATCTTAATTTTGCGGGTCATTATTTGGCTCCACCCTCCGTCATTTCCTCTGGTGTCATGTATTTCTCTAACTCGTGTGGATCAAAGAGGTCAAACAACTCAGCTGGCATATCTGGCAGAGTTTGTTGTTTAACGACAATCTCTTTGCCGGTAAAGGACGAGATGTTATTCATCTGTCGCCACTTTGGATTCATGCCTGGAAAATCATCACGGGTGTGACCACCGCGGGACTCTTCACGGACAATTGCAGATTTAGCGGTGCTTTCGGCAATTAACAACATATTGTCTAGATCAAAAGAAAGGTGAAAGCCTGGATTGAATTGGCGATCCCCTGAAACAGATACCTTTTCAATTCGCTTGCGGATATCAGCAATCTGTTGAATTGCTTCTTGTAACTCGGTTTTGGTGCGGATGATGCCAACTAAGTTTTGGGTTAGCTCTTGCAGTTGCTCGTGCAACGCGTATGGATTCTCGCCACCGGTGCGATCAAATGGTGCTTGAATCTTTTCAGCTGCACGCTTAATTGATTCATCTGAAACCTTTGCTGCAGTTGCACTCTTTACATAGTTTGCAGCGCCCATGCCAGCGCGACGACCAAATACAAGTAGATCTGAGAGTGAGTTACCGCCAAGACGGTTTGATCCGTGCATTCCACCGGCAACTTCACCAGCTGCAAACAATCCTGGAACACCAACTGCTGCTGCAGTATCTGGATCAACTTCAACGCCACCCATTACATAATGACAGGTTGGTCCAACCTCCATCGCCTCTTTGGTGATGTCAACATTTGCTAACTCCATGAATTGGTGCCACATCGATGGCAACTTCTTTTTAATTACATCAGCAGGTAAGCGCTTTGAAACATCTAGGAATACGCCACCGTGCGGGCTACCGCGACCAGCTTTAACTTCAGTGTTAATTGCGCGAGCAACCTCATCGCGTGGAAGTAGTTCTGGTGGACGGCGATTATTTGTTTGATCGTTATACCAACGATCTGCCTCTTCTTCATTATCTGCATACTTATCTTTAAATACATCTGGAATATATTTGAACATAAATCGTTCGCCATCGCTGTTGGTTAATACGCCACCATCACCACGAACAGATTCAGTTACCAGTAAGCCACGAACAGATGGTGGCCAAACCATGCCAGTTGGATGGAATTGTAAGAACTCCATATCAACTAAGTTGCCGCCAGCTTTTAATGCGAGCGCATGGCCATCGCCGGTGCCCTCCCAAGAGTTGCTAGTAATTTTAAATGTCTTACCAACACCGCCAGTTGCAAGAACTACAGCAGGTGCTTCAAATAAAACTTCTTCGCCATTTTCACGGCGGTAGCCATAAACACCAGCAACCTTGCCACCCTCTTTTAAAATTTCAGTAATTGTTACTTCGGCAAAAACTTTAATGTGGCTTTCGGCATCTCCATGATCGCGCTTATCTTTTTGTTGCAAAGCAACGATGCGCTGTTGCATGGTGCGAATTAACTCAAGGCCAGTGCGATCGCCAACGTGAGCTAGGCGTGGATACTCATGTCCACCGAAGTTACGTTGAGAGATCTTTCCTTCTGCGGTGCGATCAAAGAGTGCACCCCATACCTCTAATTCCCAAACACGATCAGGGGACTCTTTAGCGTGAAGTTCAGCCATTCGGTAATGATTTAAAAATTTGCCGCCACGCATAGTGTCGCGAAAGTGAACCTTCCAACCATCGTTTTCATTCACATTTCCCATTGATGCAGCAACGCCACCTTCAGCCATAACTGTGTGGGCCTTACCAAATAATGATTTACAAATGATTGCTACACGTAGTCCAGCCTCACGAGCTTCAACAGCTGCGCGGAGTCCGGCACCACCGGCGCCGATTACAACGATGTCGTAGTTATGTCGTTCCATTAGAAGAAGTAGTAATTGGTAATGGCGCCACTGGCGACCTGACGGACATAGAAATCAGCGAAGGCAACACCAATTAGTGAGACCCATGCAAAGTTTGGATGGTAATGATTCAAACGAGAAACAATTGTCCAAGCTTTATAGCGAACTGGATGCTCAGAGAAGTTACGTAATCTGCCACCGATTGTGTGTCGACATGTGTGACAAGAGGCTGAGTACAACCAAAGGAAGGTGGCGTTAGCAAGCAAAATTAATGTTCCCACACTCATGTGGCCCCACTCGCCCTCTGGATTTTTAAATGCAATTACCGCGTCATAGGTAAGAATGATGTTTAAAACTAAACCGGCGTAGAAGAACCATCTGTGTCCATTTTGTAAAATTAATGGCGCTCTAGTTTCTCCTGTGTATTTCTTGTGAGGCTCTGCTACTGCACATGCAGGTGGTGACATCCAAAATGATCGGTAGTACGCCTTGCGGTAGTAGTAACAAGTAAGTCTAAAACCTAATGGGAAAACTAAAATAAATAATGCTGGTGAAATTAGGAAACCAAAGATAGTTAGTGCACCTATTGGTGTACCGAAGTGAGCAGCACCTTCAACACATGCAGTTGAAATACACGGCGAGTAAAAAGGTGAGATTAAAGGTTCAGCAAAGTAATTCTTATTTTCAAATGCGCGAAAGGTTGCATAAATAATAAATGAAATAAATACACCGACGGTAATCAAAGGTTGGATCCACCATTTATCGGTGCGCAATGTGCGAACTGAAATTAATGCGCGGCCGGCTGAGAAGACCCCAGTTTTAGCTTTTCTAGTATCCATCGACGACATGGGAGAAGTTTCTCGCTAGATGAGAGGTATTGCTAGACGGTTTCCTGCGTGCTGGTTATGAACTCAGCCACAGGTGCCCGATTAAATAAAGCATTCACTTGGTTGAAAATCTGGCGGAGGGCGTGGGATTTGAACCCACGAAGGTTTCCCTTGCCGGTTTTCAAGACCGGTGCACTCGGCCGCTATGCGAGCCCTCCGTGGGCAAACTTACCTGCAAAGTGGCGAGCGCCAAAATCTCTTACCTAAGCTATCCAACGCTTTAATCAGCGGTTTATTCGGGAAGTGATAACAATCTTTCAATTACCTTTGCAACGCCATCCTCTTGATGGGCATCGGTTTGAAATTTTGCATACTTCATTAAATCAGGATGTCCATCTTCCATACCCCAAGATCGCCCCGCCCAGGACAACATTGAAAAATCATTTGGATTATCGCCAAAGGTTACGCAATCCTCTGCAGTTAAATCTAATCGAGCCGCAATCTTTGCAAGTGTGGCACCTTTACTAACACCATGCGCTGAGATTTCAAGAAGTGAATCAGTTGAGTTTGAGTGAGTAACAGTTGCAATTCCAGTAAGTGCATTATGCGCAAGCTCTAACATTTGATCAGATGTAAGTTCACCATTCACACAACGAGCAAGTATTTTTAAAGCCGGCAGTTTCATTGCCTCTTCAATTTTTTCTACACCAACATTATCGGTGCCTAAATCCCAGCGTGGCACATACTCTTTCTCGCGGTGAAACTCTTGATTTGCTTCCAATGCAAAGGTAACTGATGGAATTGCAACTCTTAATCTTTTTACAATCTCGATTTGATCTTCCAGTGAAATTAACCACTCCTCTAAAATCTTTCCATTAATAAAGTCATACAACATCGCGCCATTGCCACAAATGCCCATACCAAAATCAAAGTTCTCTTTGATCTCCTGCATCCAACGAATAGGCCGGCCGGTTACAAAGTAGATATGTATGCCTTGTTGATGGGCTTGCGCAAAAGCTATCTTGGTTCGCTCTGAGATAAAGCCATAGTTAGCAACGATGGTGCCATCTAAATCTGTACCAATTAATTTTGGTCGTTTGCCTTTTATGTCCACGCTGGAACCAAAGTATCCATACCTAAAAATGGAATTAATGCTTTTGGAACTTTTACACTGCCATCTTTTTGTTGGTGGTTTTCTAGGATCGCAACAATTGTGCGCGGAACTGCAACTAATGTGCCATTTAAGGTAGCAACTGGTTTTGTGCCATTCTCATCGCGGTATCTAATATTTAACCGACGTGATTGAAACTCGGTGCAGTTAGAGGTGCTTGTGACTTCGCGATATGCATTTTGGGTTGGAATCCAAGCTTCAATATCAAATTTACGAATTGCACTAGCACCAAGATCACCGCTTGCAACATCAATTACTCGATATGGCAGCTCCATTGCATCAAAAAAATCCTTCTCCCATTGCAGTAATTTTTTATGTTCGGCTTGTGCATCCTCTGGCTTACAGAAAGAGAACATCTCTACCTTTTCAAATTGATGAACGCGAATAATTCCGCGAGTATCTTTACCGTAAGTTCCTGCTTCGCGACGAAAACATGGTGAGTATCCGGCGTAACGAATTGGCAGGTTATCTAGGATTTCATCCATGTGATACGCAGCTAGTGGCACCTCTGATGTACCAACTAAGTAAAAATCATCTTCGGCTAGGTGAAAAACATTTTCAGCAGCCTGTCCTAAAAAGCCGGTGCCCTCCATCGCAGGTGGTTTAACTAATACGGGCGGAATCATTGGGATAAAGCCGGCTTTAACAGCGGAGGCAATTGCGTAATTAACCAACGCTAATTCAAGTAATGCGCCAACACCAGTTAAATAATAAAAGCGAGCGCCCGAAACTTTGGCGCCGCGTTCGGTATCAATTGCTTTTAATATCTTTCCAAGCTCAACATGATCCTTGGCTTCAAAACCCTCTGCTTTAAAATCACGGGGCTTACCAATCTCTTCAATAACTTTAAAATCTGCTTCACCACCTATAGGGGCAGCTGGATCAATTAAATTTGCAATTTGTAAAGAGATTTTGTGCGCAGCTTCTTCGGCTTGTGCCCGCTTAGCATCTGCAGTTTTTACATCATCTGATAACTTCTTTGCGTTCTCAAGCAATGCAGTTTTCTCATCACCTTTTGCGGCACCTACTGATTTTGAAAGAGTATTTTGTTGAGCACGTAAAGTTTCAAATTCGGTGATTGCAGTACGGCGCAGATCATCAGCTTCAATTAATTGATCGATTAATAAAGGATCTTCACCACGAACCTTTTGAGAGTTGCGAAATAGATCTGGATTCTCGCGTAAGGCTTTTAAATCAATCATAAGTAAGTAGCCTACCGATCTCTCTTAAATCTATTACTAGTTGGCACGAGGGTAGGAACCTAGAAATCTAATATCTTCACAAATACTGCGTAAACCATTTACCGCAGCTAGTACAGCGGGATCATCAATATGTCCCTGGGTATCAATAATGAAGTGGTAGTCACCAAGTTCGCGGCCAGTTGGGCGGCTTTGAATGAAAGTTAGGTTGACATTATGTTTTGCGAATTCGGTAAGAATCTCAAGCAAAGCACCTGCATGGTCAATCCCAATAAAAACTGCCATTGAGGTGCGATCAGATCCGGTGGGCTTTGGTTGAGCCCCAGGTGATTGCACTAATACAAAGCGAGTAATTGCATTTTCATTATCACCAATATTTTCAGCGATTACTTGCAAGCCATAATTCTTGGCAGCGATTGGTGCAGCAATTGCAGCGTCGTATTTGCCGGCAGCTAGGCCTTGTGCGGCAGCGGCGGTCGATGGGGTTTCAACAATTTCTGCATGCGGATAATTTTTTGCAATAAAGGTGCGGCATTGAGATTCAGCATGGGGGTGTGTAGCAATACTTTTAATATTATTTTTATCAGTACCGGGCGTGATCATCAATGAGAATGTGACTGGCATAGTTGTCTCGGCAGTAATTACTAATGGCTTACCCATCGCAAGTTCATCCAGAGTACGAGCAACTACACCTTCAACGGAGTTTTCAATTGGTACCAACGCTTTTTCACAGTCGCCATTTCTTACCGCATCTAATGCAGCAGTTACGTTTGCATATGGCGTAAGCAGATCACCGGATTTTGTAATTTGAAGTAGCGCCGCTTCGGTAAATGTTCCGGCTGGACCAAGGTAGGCGTACTTAGTTGACATGGGTTAAGAGTAGCCCAGTGCCTTTCGTGCTTGCGCCGGGTTATCGCTCATAATCACATCAACACCTAATTTCTCACACATTATTACATCTGCTGGATCATTTACCGTCCAAACAAATACTCGTCGGCCCTTACCTTTTTGCTGTGCAACAAACTCTGGATTATTTTTAATTATTTGAAGTGATGGACCGATGATTCCCGCTGTATTTAAATTGACCATTAATTTTTCGACAAATAGATAAACCGCAGCAAAGCCAGATTTAATATTTCGTTGGGTAGCAAGCCAGGAAAATGACATGATCGAAATATCTATACCACTTGCCTTTATTTCATCTGCTTTTGAATTTAAAAGTTGGTGAAGTAAATTTTCAATCTGCCCACCAGTTGGTACTGGATGTTTAGTCTCAATCGCTAAGTGTTTTTTATGTTTTATTGCGAGATCCAAAAGCTCTGAAAAAAGTAATGGTGTGAACTTATCTTTCAGTTGAGTTTTTAATGTTTTAAAATCATTCTCTGCAATCTCTAAATCAACACCGGTTAAGGCTTTGGTGTTTGAATCATGGAAGCAAATAATTTGATCATCCTTGGTTAGCCGAATATCGCACTCGAAGCCATCGGTGCCCTGTGCAACCGCGGCTTCATAAGCAACCAGAGTGCTTTCTGGAAAATCAGCACTTGCACCACGATGAGCGTAAATCTGCATCTAAATTGGTGCTCCTTAAAACTCATAAAGATGTGGTGAGATTGGCTTATGAGATTGCAGTTTAACGCCATTGCACAGAGTGATCTGGGTTTAGTGCGGGATGGAAATGAGGATTCTGCATTAATCTCACAAAATTTAATTGCAGTTGCCGATGGCATGGGCGGCCATGCTGGTGGCGAGGTGGCATCGGCTATTGCAATCAATACTTTAGAAGCATTGTTGCCAGTAATTACCGATACTGAGATAGATATTGATTCGCGCGAGGATTTATTTTTAAATCTTTCTTATGAAGTAGATGCTGAAATTTTGCGAGTTAGCAAAGAGCGGCCAGAGCTATCTGGCATGGGTACAACATTGACCGCACTTGCAATTACAAATAATCAGGTAGATCTACTTCATATTGGAGATTCACGTTGCTACCTTTGGCGAGATAAAAAATTAACGAGATTAAGTTATGACCACACAGTTATGCAGGAGCTATTAGACCAAGGGCGATTAACGCCGGATGAGGTATTTGATCATCCGCAGCGCTCACTGTTAACGCAGGCGTTAATGGGAGATAGCGGGATTGATCCAGTGTTAATGAGTTATGAAGTAAAGATTGATGACAAGTTTTTAATCTGCAGTGATGGGCTGACAAATGTCTTATCTGATTTAGAGATATCCAAAATTATTAAAGCAACCGATGAAGATAATTTATTAGCTGAGTTAATTACTGAAACAAAAGCCAAAGGCGCACCAGATAACATCACAATTGTTTGGGCGGGCGTTTCCGAGAGTACTGATACAGATAAAGTTATTAAGTTTGGTGCGGCTAAATGAGTCAATTACTAGGTGGTCGATACGCACTCGGTGAGATGATCGGAACCGGCGGTATGGCTGATGTATTTATTGGCGATGACACCAGATTAAATCGCAAGGTAGCAATTAAAGTTTTACGACGTGATTTAGCGCGAGATCCCTCATTTGTTGCACGTTTTAGAAAAGAGGCACTTGCAGCGGGTGGCTTAAACCATTCGGGAATCGTTTCAGTTTATGACTCTGGTGAAGAGAATAATTCGCCATACATTGTGATGGAGTTAATTACCGGAGAAAGTTTGCGACAGCTTTTGCAAAAAGGATTGATCCCACAAGCCCGCGCACTTGAAATTGTCGAAGGTATTTTGCAAGCACTTGAGTACTCACACAAAGAGGGAATTGTGCATCGTGATATTAAGCCAGGAAATATCATGATTACCGATAGCGGTGATATCAAGGTGATGGATTTTGGAATTGCTCGCGCAACAGATGACATCGGCGCAACGATGACTAATACCTGGAATGTGGTTGGAACTGCGCAGTATTTGTCACCAGAGCAAGCAACTGGTGAGATGGCTGATGGTCGAAGTGATCTTTACTCACTTGGTTGTTTAATGTATGAGTTATTAACTGGGCGACCACCATTTACCGGCGACACCCCAGTTTCAATTGCATACCAACATGTCTCATCACCAATCACGCCAGCTTCCCAAGCAAAGCCAGGTTTATCAAATGATATTGATCGAATGCTTGAGGTTGTTTTAAGTAAGGATCCAAATAATCGCTATCAAGATGCCACCGCAATGTTGGCTGATTTACAACGAGTTATTAAAGGTGAGCCAGTAACAACAAAGATCCAAAAGGTTTTCCCTAGAAGAAAATTGATTTCAACAATGAGTGCAATAGTCGCTGGAGTTGTCTTAGTCGGCGCTGGGGTATTTTTTAGTAGCGGAAGTAGTACGCCCCTAACAGTGCCAAATGTGGTTGGTTTAACTGAAGCCGAGGCACGTGCCTTATTAAGTAACTTCAATGTAAATATCAGCACTGCGCCAGATCCGCGCATTCCAATTGATCGAGTTGCATCGCAAATTCCACTTGCAACTACGAATGCAGAAAAAGGAAGCAGTGTTACGTTAACTATTTCATCTGGACCGGGAAATACAACGGTACCAACTGGATTGGTGGGAATCTCACTTGAAGCTGCACGAAATATTTTGACCGCTGCTGGTTTGTTAATTGCGCAAACTCAACCAGTTGATTCAGATCAAGCACCTGGTGTTGTCTTAAGTGTTACACCCGAGCCAGGCACAACAATTACCGCTGGCAGTGGAGTTGTATTACAGATTGCAAGTGGCAATGTTCAGGTGCCATCACTTGTTGGTGTTACTGAAATTCAAGCAAGAACTTTGTTAGTGCAAGCAGGCTTTTTAGTGCGAGAGATTTTTGCATACGATGCATCTCAGGAATTAGGTGTTGTTCTGGCGCAAGCACCAGAGGCTGGCACAACTAGAATTATTGGTAGTGCAGTAACAATTACAGTAAATAAAAATTAATTAAGATCTAATTACAACTGGCGATAATCCCTCGCTGCGAGCGCGAGCGCCTTTATCCCCACAGATTTCTAACCAATTACCAATCATTTGATATCCATGTTCAGTCAAAACAGATTCAGGATGAAACTGCACTCCACAAATTGGCAGTGTTTTATGTTGAATTGCCATTACAACTCCTGATTGCGTTTCACCAGTGACCTCTAACAGATCTGGCAATGTTGCTTTTTCAACGGCTAGTGAGTGGTATCTAGTTGCAGTAAATGGCGTAGGTATTTGATGTAAGACTGATTTATTGTTGTGTTGAACAACTGAGGTTTTGCCGTGAAGTAACTCTGGCGCCCGTGAAACAGTTGCGCCATATGCAACTGCAACAGCTTGGTGGCCAAGACAAACACCAAAGAGTGGAATCTTGTGCTCGGCGCAATACTTCACCATATCTACACTGATGCCAGCCTCTTCAGGTGTGCCAGGTCCAGGTGAGATTAAAACTCCATCATAATTTTGTGCATCTTCTACCTTGATTGAATCATTTCGCACCACGGTGCAATCAGCACCTAGTTGTTGTAGGTACTGCACCAGGTTAAATACAAATGAGTCGTAGTTATCGATCACCAAAATCTTGGTTTGCCGATCGCCATTTTGATGACTGTTCATGGTGCATATTGTGTAGTAATCTCTGCCCATGCCGAAGTCCAAAGTACGTAAAAAGGTTATTGAACAACGCGCTACCGAGCAGGTAGAAGAGGTTGTTGAAAATGAGATTATTGAAAGCCCTTCCTGGCTTGCCCCAGTTATGGTGGCTAACTTCTTAATTGGCTTGATCTGGATCGTTATTTTCTATGTCAGCTCAACTAGCTATCCAATCCCAGGAATCGGTGCTTGGAACATGTTGGTTGGCTTTGGCTTCGTGGGAATCGGATTCTCACTCGCTACCCGCTGGCATTAATAAACACTGAATCTAATTACATTGATGTAACTCTCCACACGGTGGATAACGCCTGTGGATAACTCTTAAGCCCAATTTCCACTGTGCTCACCTACCCTAGTCCCGTGCTCGCAATAATCGCCTACCTCTTAACTGTTGTTGCGGTTGGCTTATTTTCTTTTAGATCTTTCCAATTATTTAAAAAGATATCTGCTGGGCAATCTGATCCGGCAAGATTTTTAAATAAGGGCCAGCGCACAAAAAATATGTTGCGCGAAGTTTTAACTCATACCAAGATGCTTAACTTCACCGCTACTGGAATTGCACACTGGTTTGTCATGGTCGGTTTCTTTTCATTGCTTGGCACATTAGTTACTGCTTATGGACAATTATTAGACCCAGCTTTTGCTCTACCGATTATTGGCCACTTTGTCGGTTATGAATTTTTTGTTGAATTGATTGCTTGGCTGACTGGAATTGGAATTGTCACATTAATTGGTATTCGACAAGTTACTAGATTTAAAAAACCAGCAAGGGCTTCAAGATTTTATGGCTCTGGAAACAAAAAGGCTTACTACGTTGAAGCCACTATTTTAGCGATTGTGTTTTGTGTAATTGCACTTCGCGGCCTAGAGGGTGCGCTCCTTGGTGTAACTAGCTGGAATTGGCATTACGCACTTTCTTATCCAGCAGTTGCTTACTTCAACTCGATGGACACCGCGCAAATTGAAAATCTAATTCAAATTTTCGCCTTCGCCAAAATTGCAGTCTCGATGGTTTGGTTTATCGTCATTGCATTTAACTTAACAATGGGTATTGCTTGGCACCGCTTCTTAGCTTTCTTTAACCTTTACTTTAAGCGAAATCCAACCTCTGAGAACGCACTTGGCCCATTGCCAGAGATGCTTTCTCATGGTGCGCCAATTAATTTTGAAGATCCAAAAGAGGATGATGTATTTGGAATTGGAACCGCCGCAGATATCTCTTGGAAGGGTCTGCTGGATATGTCCACATGTACTGAGTGCGGACGTTGCCAATCACAATGCCCAGCCTGGCACACTGAAAAACCGTTGTCGCCAAAGTTATTGATTATGGCGATGCGCGATCACGCGCTTTCAAAATTGCCAGCAGATAAACCAATTGAAACCAAGATTGTTGGAAATGCTCATGAGAACGCAATCTCATTAGATGTGCTTTGGTCTTGCACAACTTGTGGTGCATGCGTTGAAGAGTGTCCAGTAGATATTGAACATGTTGATCACATTGTTAACATGCGGCGCTTTCAGGTATTGGTTGAATCAGAGTTTCCAACTGAGCTAGGTAACACTTTCCGAAATCTAGAAAAGGCTGGCAATCCATGGGGTGCTAATCGCACTGATCGAGATGCTTGGATCGCAGAGGTTGATTTTCCAATTACCGTTATCGAATCTGTTATTCCCGAAGATGTTGAGTACTTATTCTGGGTTGGTTGCGCCGGTGCGTACGAGGAGCGAGCAAAGAAAACCACCAAAGCAGTTGCTGAACTACTTTATATGTCCGGCGTTAAATTTGGTGTTCTTGGAAAGCGCGAAACTTGTACAGGAGATCCGGCTCGTCGAAGCGGTAATGAATTTTTATATCAAATTTTATCGCGTGAGAATATTGAAACTTTGCAGGAAACTTTTGGAACACGTGGCGTTAAAAAAGTTGTTGTTACATGTCCGCACTGCTTTACAACAATTGGTCGAGATTACAAACAACAAGGCTTTGATTTACAAATGGTGCATCACACTCAATTATTAAATCAATTAGTAAAAGAGGGAAGATTAAAGCCAGTTTCAAAATCTGAAAAGAAGTTGACTTACCACGATCCTTGTTATTTAGGTCGTCACAATCAAATTTATGAACCACCACGTGAACTACTTGAATCAACTGGTATCGAGATAACTGAGATGCCGCGTAATCAAGAGAGATCATTTTGTTGCGGCGCAGGTGGCGGACGAATGTGGATGGAAGAGAAGATTGGTACTCGAATTAATTTAAATCGAGTAGATGAGGCGATCGCGACTGGTGCTGAGGAAGTTGCAGTTGGTTGTCCTTTCTGTAGCGTAATGGTTTCTGATGGCATGGTGGCTCGCGAGAGCTCGGTAGAGGTCCTAGATGTGGCGCAGGCGCTGCTACGGAGCGTAAAACCTCAAGCCTAAATTAGGCTGATTCTCAGGTAACACCCAGTCTGATAGATAATCATCTCCTTCGAGGTGATGAAAAATGACAGCGGTAAAAGATCGCGTTAGCAACAACCAAGATACAACTGCGACTACTCAAAGAGTTTTAGTGGTTGATGATGAAAATAGCATCAGCGAGTTAATTGCCACCAGCTTAAAGTTTGTTGGCTTTGATGTTCGCACTGCTGCAAATGGTGCGCAAGCACTGCAAATTGCACAGGAGTTCAAACCACATGCACTGATCCTTGATGTCATGTTGCCAGACCAAAATGGTTTTGAGGTCTGTCGCCAATTACGCAGCGAGGGCCACAATGTTGGTGTTTTGTTTTTAACTGCGAAGGATTCAGTTGAAGACAAGATTGCTGGTTTAACAATTGGTGGCGATGATTATGTAACTAAGCCATTCTCACTTGAAGAGCTGGTTGCCAGATTACGCGCGCTACTTCGCCGCACTGGTGCGACTGAAGTTATGCCAGATGAAGAAAAAATTAGATTTGCTGATCTTGAACTAGATGAGGCAACTCATGAGGTTCGACGTGCTGGCAATTTAATTGATCTCTCCCCTACAGAGTTTTTATTACTGCGTTACTTAATGATCAATGCTGATCGTGTAGTAAGCAAAGCCCAGATCCTGGATCATGTGTGGCAGTATGACTTCCGTGGCGACATGGGAATTGTAGAAACATATGTTTCATACCTTCGTAAGAAGGTTGATATTTATGATCCAGCTTTAATTCACACAGTACGAGGTGTGGGATACCGCTTACGCCTGCCAGCAAATAAGTAATTAATGAAGTCACCGCTAAGCCGGGTGCGCACGCCCTTATCACTATGGAGTTTGCGCAACCGGCTTATTTTAGCGGCGATGGTTTTAACTGCATTAGCAATTAGCGCATCAGACTTTGCAGCAAATGCAGCACTTCGTTCATATTTAATTTCACAAGTTGATCAAGAGTTAATTCAAATATCTGGTGGCTCATTAACAAGATTAGATCGCGCGGGTATTGAAGCCGAAGGCGCAAGAGATCAAGACTCACCATTTACTGAGTTTCAACCCTTGCGTGGAGTACCAACATCGGCCTCTGTTTCGTTGTTAGATGTTGATGGAAATTTAATTGGTCGTATCGGCGGTGATTTATCACAGGCACAAGTTGCAGTTTTTGGAATGAGTGTTGATGAAGTTCGAGCCAAGGGAAGTGCGCCATTTACGATTAAAGGCGGACGTGGTGAACCAGATGTCCGTGCCGTTATTCAAGTATTACCAACTGGCTTAGGCAGTGTGGTTGTAGCAAACTCACTAGCAGAGGTTGATCGCACCTTACAAAGATTAGGATTTTTCTTTTTAATTCTAGGAGTACTTGCATTACTTGCAGTTGGTTTAGTTTCACGCTGGATTATTGCAATCTCACTTAAGCCATTGGAGCAAGTAGAAGAAACAGCTGAGGCGATTGCAAGTGGTGATTTATCTGCACGTTTACCTGCGGCTAGACCTAATACTGAAGTAGGTCGATTAACAACATCATTAAATACTATGTTGGGGCGAATTGAAGAGTCCTTTGCGGCCAGAGTTAACAGTGAGAATAAGTTGCGCAGATTTGTTGCCGATGCTTCCCATGAACTTCGCACTCCACTAACTGCAATTAGAGGTTTTGCTGAATTACATAGACAAGGCGCAGTTGTTGGCGAAGAAAAAACTAAAGAGCTAGTTGGGCGAATTGAAAAAGAGTCGGTTCGTATGAGCTCACTGGTTGAGGATCTTTTACTTCTTGCACGGTTAGATCAATCTCGTGAGATGGCTGAAGAACCAGTTGATTTAAATGCATTATTAACCGAGGTAGTGGCATCCGCTAAGGCTGCTGGTCCAAATCATTTAATTGATCTTTCACTGCCAAGTGCAGAAATATTTATTTTAGGTGACTCACAACGAGTACATCAGGTTGTTGCAAACCTATTAGCTAATGCAAGAACACACACGCCAAATGGTTCACAAATAAAGGTTGTGCTCGAGCAAGGCGTAAGTGAAACAATTATTTCAGTTAGTGATAATGGTCCTGGATTATCGCAAAGTGATCAGGAGCGTATCTTTGAGAGATTTTTCCGCGCTGATCCATCACGCGCACGAAATAGTGGTGAAGGAAGTGGTTTAGGGCTTTCTATTGTTGATGCGGTTATGAATGCACATGGTGGTTATGTTTCAGTGCAATCTAAATTAGGTGAAGGTGCAACCTTTAAATTGCACTTCCTAAACCGTGATTAAAAGTTTACTTAATCTCACTCTGGTGAAAATTTAACCAAGACTTTGATGGTGTTGGACCGCGTTGACCTTGATAACGTGAACCATAAATTGCTGAACCATATGGATGTTCTGCAGGCGATGATAATCTGATTAAACAAAGTTGACCGATCTTCATTCCTGGAAATAATTTAACTGGCAGGTTTGCTACATTTGAAAGCTCTAATGTGATGTGACCGGAAAATCCTGGATCAATAAAACCAGCGGTGGAGTGCGTAAGTAATCCCAATCTGCCAAGGGAGGATTTTCCTTCTAATCTGCCAGCAATATCATCGGGCAAAGTAATAACTTCATAGGTGCTGGCTAAAACAAACTCACCTGGATGCAGAATAAAAAATTCATTAGCTGCTACCGCAACCTCGCGGGTTAAATCTGGTTGCTCCTTTGATGGATCGATTACCTCATACTTATGGTTTTCAAAGGTACGGAAAAAACGATCTAGCCGAACATCAACACTTGAGGGCTGAACCATCGCCTCGGTGAATGGCTCTACCTTTACCCGGCCAGCGGTGATCTCTGCTCTGATATCGCGATCGCTAATTAACATGGGGCGACCCTATCTCCCAGCCAGGCAAATGAAGAGGAGCAAAACCTACTGGCTGGTATTGCATAAGTTACTCGGCGGTAGCATGCTTATCCCATGGGACATTACATATCTAATCTACGCGACATCGAGTTCTGCTTATTTGATCTTTTTGGGCGCGAATCAATTCTTGGTAAATCTATCTACGCTGACTTAGATCGCGAAACTGCGATGGGAATGTTAGAAGAGATTAAGCGATTAGCAGAAAATGATTTAGCGGCATCCTTTGTTGATGGCGATCGTGAAGGTGTTGATTTTAATCCTGCGACTGGTGATGCGAAGTTACCAGCATCATTTAAAAAATCTTATAAAACTTTTATGGACAATGAGTGGTGGCGAATTGATGCGCCAGTTGAATTAGGCGGAACTGCAATTCCACCATCAATTCGGTGGGCAATTGCTGAAATGGTTTTGGGTTCAAACCCTTCAATTCATATTTACGCATCTGGAACTGCGTTCGCACATGTTGCTTATGTATATGGCACCGAGGAACAAAAGAAGATTGCAAAATTAATGGTTGATAAACAATGGGGCGCAACCATGATGTTAACTGAACCAGATGCTGGTTCAGATGTTGGTGCTGGTCGCAGCAAAGCGGTTAAGCAAGCTGATGGCACTTGGCACATCACTGGTACAAAGCGATACATCACATCTGGTGACTCTGATCTAACTGAAAATATTATTCACTTTGTACTCGCCCGCCCTGAAGGTGGAAAGCTTGGTACTAAAGGCTTAGATCTTTATATGATTCCAAAGTTTATGTTTGATTTTAATACTGGTGAATTAGGCAAGCGAAATGGTGTTTATGTAACATCGATTGAAAATAAGATGGGCTTAAATGTTTCAGCTACTTGTGAAATGAACTTGGGCGAGCATGAACCAGCTGTTGGTTACTTACTTGGTGAGGTTCATGATGGCATCGCACAGATGTTTAAAATCATTGAGTATGCACGCATGATGGTTGGTACAAAGGCGATTGCAACGCTAAGTGCTGGATACCAACAGGCCTTAAGTTATGCGAAAACTCGTGTACAAGGAGCAGATTTAGTGAATGCTAAAGATAAGGCTTCACCACGTGTTGAAATTATTAAGCACCCTGATGTTCGTCGTTCGCTGATGGTGCAAAAGTCTTACTCAGAAGGAATGCGCGCTCTTGTTCTTTACACCGCTACTATCCAAGATGCTTTTGCAATTGGTGAGGCAGAGGGTCTTGATAAGGATAAGTTGCAAGATCTACATGCATTAAATGATCTGTTGCTGCCAATTGTTAAGGGTTACGGCAGCGAAAAATCCTGGGTTCTACTTGGCACTGAATCACTACAAACATTTGGTGGCGCTGGCTTTACTGAAGATTGGCCATTAGAGCAGTATGTTCGTGATGCAAAGATCGATACCTTGTATGAAGGCACAACCGCAATTCAAGGAATGGATTTCTTCTTCCGCAAAATTGTTAGAGATGGCGGACGTTCAATTACTCTGCTTGGAAAAGAGATAGGTAAGTACGCATCCAGCGGTGGCAATTTAGCGGGTGAGAAAAAGCAGTTGCTAAAGGCGCTTGAAGATGTGCAAGGCATGATCACACACATGATCGGTGTTGCAATGGAGTCTGTCGATGATCCAAAGCAGATCTATAAGGTTGGCTTAAATACATCTAGATTGTTAATGGCTACTGGTGAAATCATTATTGCTTGGTTGCTAATTCAGCAGGCTGATATTGCGCAAACAAAATTAGCTAATCCAGGTCGCGATAAAGATTTCTATGATGGCAAGATTGCATCAGCTAAATTCTTTGTGCGATCTGTTCTGCCTCATATTGCAGTAGAACGTGCTGTAGTTGAGTCTGAAACTGGCGAGATTATGGACATCTTGGAGTCTGCTTTCTAATCTAGCGGTTAACTTTCAAAGTTAATGTAACCTGCTCAGCGTGAAACACCGCGCTGAGTTTTTAATGATCTCTGCTGCAATGGGTTTTGCACTCGGCGGTGTTGGGGCAAAGGTATTGCGCGAAGCAGATATGGATGCTTTTCGTTTAACCCAGATCCGTACAACAGGAGCTGCGATAATTTTGTTAACCATCGCATTTGTAGTTGAAAGACAACAACTAGCGATTAAAAGATCTGAGATTAAAGATTTGATGATCTTTGGAATTATTGGTGTTGCTGCAGTTACCTCTTTTTACTTCTTTGCCCTTAAGTATTTATATGTATCAATCACCTTAATCATCGAGTTCACCGCACCTATTTGGATTGCACTTTACCTAAGATTTGTCCGTAAAAAATATGTTTCGCCGATGATGTGGTGGGGAATTGGCTTTGCTTTTGGTGGCTTGTTATTAATCTCCGAGATCTGGAGCGGTTCATCTCTTCACCCACTTGGTGTGATCATTGCATTTGCTGATGCCTTTGCACTTGCTACCTACTTTTTGTATGCTGAAAAATTGAGTCAGAACCGCACCTCGCTCTCGCTTATGACTTGGGGTATTGGAATTGCAGCAGCATTTTGGGCGATTGTTCTTCCTTGGTGGAACTTTCCCTTCAATTACTTCACAGATACCTTTTCGCTTGGGGGAAGTTTAAATAATGTTGAAGCCCCTGGCTGGACAATAATTTTATGGATCATCACAATCGGAACGGTAATTCCTTACTTATTAACCATTACCGCTATCCGTTCATTATCTGCCTCAAAAAGCAGTGTGATTGGAATGGTTGAGCCAATATTTGCTGGTGCTATTGCTTGGTGGTTACTCAGTGAATCATTCACGCCTATACAATTACTTGGATGTGCGGTTGTATTATTTGGAATTTACTTGGCTGATAAAGCAAAGATTGGTGCTAAATAGATGAGCGGTTTTGCCGATCTGTTCTCAGCAAATAAAGAATTTGTTAAAAATTTTAAATCCCAAGATTTAACTGGGCAGGCGCGGAAAGGTTTAGCGATTGTTACCTGTATGGATTCCCGGATTGATCCACTTCGAATTGTGGGGATGGCTCCAGGGGATGCCAAAATTTTACGTAACGCTGGCGCACGGATAACTGAGGATGTTCTTCGAACATTAGTTTTAGCCACCCATCTATTAAATGTATCTAGGGTTTTAGTTATGCCACACACTGATTGCAAAATGGCTAGTGGCAACGAAGAGGAGATCCATGCCATGATCAAGGAGCAAAGTGGTTTAGATACGCGAAGTATTGAGATTAGAACTGTGACAGATCAACTCGCTGCGTTGAAATCTGATCTAACTCGAATCAAAAGTTTTCCATTTTTGCCGAAGGAGTTAGAGGTAGTTGGCGCGATTTATGATGTCAAAAGTGGGGTACTGAAGGAGATTTGATTAATTCTCTTTTGGATAGCTCTCTTGAGAACTATATGAAGGCGCCATATCGGTGAAGCGAGCAAAGTGAAGTTGGGCTGAAACGGTGATTGTTCGTGTTGGACCATTTCGGTGTTTAGCAACAATTAAATCAGCTTCACCAGATCGATTTTGTTGATCATAAAGATCATCACGGTGTAGCAAAATAACCACATCTGCATCCTGCTCGATCGAACCAGATTCACGAAGATCAGAGAGCATTGGTTTTTTATCAGAGCGCTGTTCTGGCGAACGGTTTAACTGGGAGATAGCAATAACTGGAACATTTAACTCTTTTGCTAGCAACTTTAATTGACGAGAGAACTCGGATACCTCTTGTTGACGATTTTCTACGCGTTTGCCAGAGGTCATAAGTTGTAGGTAATCAATAACAATTAACTTTAGGTTGTGGCGTTGTTTTAATCGACGAGCCTTTGCTCTGATCTCCATTAGTGAGAGATTTGGTGAGTCATCAATAAACATTGGCGCTTCAGAGATCTCGCCCATACGTCGGGCCATACGTGCCCACTCTTCATCGGTAAGTGAGCCAGCACGAATATTGTTTAGCGGAACTCGGGCTTCAGCTGACAACATACGCATCGTAATTTCAGAGCGTGACATTTCAAGTGAGAAAATAACTGAGGTATCGCCTTTATGAATAGATGCGTAACGGGCAATATCTAAACCAAGTGTTGATTTACCAACTGCTGGACGTGCTGCAAGCACAATCATATTTCCGGGATGGAAGCCATGAGTTAATGCATCTAGATCTTTAAATCCGCTCTTAACACCTTCACCCATTACACCGGATGAAATCTTTTCAATCTCATCAAGTGCTGCTGGAAGAAGTTCTGATAATTGAATGTAATCCTCGGCTGAGCGACGTTCTGTTACTGCATGTACCTCGGCCTGTGCTGCGTTAACCGCATCATCAACCTCGCCCTCAACTGTGTAACCAATTTGCACAATCTTTGTACCAGCTTCAACTAATCTGCGCATGATTGCACGTTCGCGAATTATCTTTGCGTAGTAGCTGGCATTTGCTGCTGTTGGAACTGATGAGATTAATGTGTGTAAATAAGGTGCACCACCAGCACGGGTTAAATCACCGCGCTTTGTTAATTCAGCAGAGACTGTTACTGGATCTGCTGGCTCACCACGTGAGTAAAGATCGATGATTGCATCGTAAATTAATTCATGTGCTGGTCGATAAAAATCGCGTTCACGCAAAATTTCTACAACTTCAGAGATTGCATCCTTAGATAACAACATTCCGCCAAGAACAGATTGTTCAGCAATAACATCTTGTGGTGGGGTACGTTCAAACTCGGCTGGATTGTTGTTGCGCCGGGCGTTGTTATTTGGGAACTCTGCGATACTCATAAAACTAAGCCTCCCATTCGCCACTGACACTCATTAAATTTAACTTAGGCCTCTTACTTCACCTGGTCGAAACTTAATCCTTATTCCAGCGCTGCGATACCAAAAAAAATGGGTATTTGAAAGTTGGCTGTGCAGTACTGCCATTTATCGGTGGATAAGTTGTGGATGGCTGTGTGTATACCTGTGCATGACTGTTGAAGGCTTTTACTTGCCTAAAAAAGAAAACCCCCCCCCCGCATAAACGAGGGGTTTTAACTTTTTCTAATCTTTACTTATCAGAGACCACACTTACTGGAACATTTGCAACTACCTGAGATTCAAGTGCGATGCGGATGGTGTACTTGCCCACCT
>JBILCN010000045.1:0-4317 GCA_044353095.1 Candidatus Nanopelagicus sp. | reverse complement strand
AAGACTTCTTTGACAAGAAGTACATTCCTCAGGGACTAACTGCGACCGAGTACCGTCGTTTGTTCTGGGAAGAGAAAATTGCGATGAACCTTGATAATGGATCTTTGCCAACAATTTTTTCAGGTGAAAATCCAGGCCTTAAGGAAAATCTTGTGATTGAGAAATCTCCTTTCCCTACAGATAAAAATGCTCAAATCTTGATCGGAACCCACATAAATGCAAATAGCAAGAAGCAGGTTCAGGGCCGAGCATTTGTTAACTGGCTGGTCACCAACGCTACTCAAGCAAAGCTTATGGAGGCTATGACTCTTGAGGCCGCTGCTTGGAAGTCACCTCCACCAGCAGCACTTGTTGCCAGAGCGCCATGGTTAAAGGATTTCCAGAAGTACGCACCAAATGGTCTTTTGGTGCTACCAGTAGGAGCTGAACTAGCGACTGAGGAAATCAGAACCATTGTTCTAACCCAAGTTGACAAAATTCTTCGATCTGGAGTTTCAGTGAAGGATGGACTCGACGAGGCGCAGAAAAAGGTAAAAGAACTCCTAGGTAAGTAATAGATAAATTAGGTGGGGTACTTATAAAGTACCCCACCTTATTTTTAGATTTTTAGATTTACAGATTTCCAGGTAGAAAGGTTGGTATTTTGAAGATTTCAGCAAAGTTAACAAATTGGGCCCTGCTTGGGCCGGCATTCTTTTTTTTAGCGTTGATTTTAGGTTTTCCTCTATTTCGGGGACTTCAACTCAGCTTTACTGATACAAATACACTCAATCCAACTGAAAGCACATATGTTGGCTTAGCTAACTATTCAAATCTTTTTTCTTCAACAAGTTTTTTGCCGGCTTTCATGGTAACAATTACTTATGCATCAATTGCTGTAATTGGAGCATTGATTGTTGGAATGACAACTGCCTTAATAATGAATCGAACTGCAGCATCCAAATTTTGGGTCAGAACTTTCGTTACGTTGCCTTGGGCTGCCCCACCCGTAGCAGTTGCGCTGATCTTTTTGTGGATATTTAATCCACAAAACGGTGTTGCCAACTATGCATTGCGCGTTTTGGGTCTAGGTGGGAATGGAACTCAGTGGTTTAGTAATCCATCTCTAGCTATGCCAGCTTTATTATTTGTCACAATCTGGATGACATTCCCATTAACTAGTTTAATTTTTTTAGCCGCGCTTCAGTCAGTTCCGAAAGAGCTCAGTGAATCTGCCATGATAGATGGTGCCTCATCTCGAAAAATTCTATGGCACATTACTTTTCCTATCATTAGGCCGACGATTTATGTAATGACACTCCTATTGTCCATTTGGGCGTTGCGACGTTTTGATATTATTTGGATTCTTACCGAAGGTGGGCCAGTCGAGAAAACAACTACTATTGTTATCAAGTTATACCGAGAGGCTTTCTCATACTCCCGGTTGGGCTCTTCGGCTGCCATGGGAATGGTCGGCTTCGTACTATCAGTCTTGCTCACTTTTATTTACTTTAGAGCAAATAAAAAAGTAGAGGAGTCGATGTAATGAGTAAATTAACTATTGCGAAGAGAATTCGAAAAATCCCGATTCAACTGCTGGTTATCCTCATCTCCTTTGTTGCGATTTTTCCAATTTACTGGATGTTCAATACTGCCTTAACTACCACCAGTGAGATGTTCTTAGAAAAACCTAAACTTTGGCCAAACAGTTTGTCCTTAGGTGGATTTGCGGATGTATTTGATGAACTTGAGATCTCGCTTTGGATTAAGAATACTTTTGTCATAGCTTTTGGATCAACTGTAATGAGTTTAGTTCTAGCTATATTTGCCGCTTACGGTTTATCCAGGAGAAAATTTTTCGGCAAAGGATTTTTTGGGTTTATTCTTTTTGCAACACAAATGCTTCCAGAGGCCCTATTAGTAGTTCCACTTTATGCAGTGTTTATTAAGTTAAGTTTGATTAACAGCTTGACTGGACTAGTGATTGTGAATACTGCATTTGTTATGCCAATTGTGATCTGGGTGATTAAAGGGGCAATTGACAGTGTGCCGTATGAATTAGAGCAGGCTGCATTGATTGATGGATGTTCAGTTTTTCAGATTCAACGGTTAATCATTTGGCCTTTGATCGCACCCTCTATTGTCGCCTCAGCGGTTTTGGCCTTTTTCCATGGTTGGAATGAGTACTTATTCGCTACAACCTTTATTCTCGATAGCGCGAAGCGTCCGGCCTCAACCGGTCTTGCAACGGTGTTGGGCGAGCTAGCAACTGATCTAGAGGTTGTTATGGCAGGTGCAATTATTTATACACTTCCACCAATCATTTTCTTTATGCTGATTCAGAAAAGAATTGTTGCTGGCTTATCCAGTGGTGCTATAAAAGGTTGATCGAGATAAGTTTGCATGGGTTATGTAGTGCGAATAAATTACCTACAGGGATCTATATCTCTGTAGGCACGCATCAGAACCGTAAATAGGTAAGTAAAAATTTATGAAAATAGTTAATTTCGAAACATTTCTTCTTAATGTTCCTTACAACCTTACTGAGGTAAGTTCAGTAGTAAATCGAGGCGGCGTATCATCAATCGTAGTTAAGTTAACTACTGATTCTGGAATCATTGGGTGGGGTGAATCTTGCGCAGGAGCTGACATTTATTCAGTTGAAGCAGCACTGCAGGCAATGTGGCCATTTGTTAAAAATCGCTCTCCTTGGGATCACGAGCAAATTCATTCAGAATTATTTCATGCTGGCTTGTGGCATCTACGTGCATCTACTGGAAATTACGCGTGGGCTGGAATTGATATGGCGCTCTGGGATATTTGTGGAAAATCTTCTAATCTTCCTGTCTATCAACTACTGGGAGGAAAAGTACGAGAGAGTGTAAATTATTTTTATTATCTGACTCATGGCAGCCTTGAAGAGATAAAGGAACAATGCCTAGATGGTGTTTCAAAAGGCTTTACAGTTTTTTACTTGAAAACAGGATTAGATTTCAAGCATGAGTATGAAATGGTGCATAAAATTCGTGAGGTAATTGGGCCTGATAAAAAGATAAGAATTGACTCAAATGGTGCGTGGAGTTTAAAAGATGCACCACATTTTCTTGAAGAGCTAGACAAATTTTCGATTGATTTTGCCGAACAGCCAGTCCGCGAACACCCCATGTCTTTAATGAAGAATTTGCGAAATAAAGTGAAGGTGCCTCTGGCGGCAAATGAAGGATTAGGTAGTGAATCTGATGCCAATAGATTGATAATCAACGAGGTTGCAGATGTTTACACCTTTTCGCCATATTGGGTTGGAAGTTTAAAGAAATTTCAATCTGTATCGTATGTGGCCGAAATGATGGGCGCTCAAGTCTGTCGACATACGCATGGAGAATTAGGAATAGCTGCAACTGCATTTCATCACGTCAGCATGACAATTCCTAATCTGGTTGAAGGTAACCAGCAAACTGCAGCACACATGCCTGGAGATATCTTAATTTCAAAATTACCCATCGTAGAAGCTGCCAATTGGGGAATCCCAGATGGAGTTGGTTTAGGAATAGAGATTGATGAAAATAAATTTGCTAAAGCACAAGTAGCTTTTCAAAAAGATGGTCCTTACCTGCCCTATGGAAAAATCTAAGCGCAAGAGAAGTAGAAGGCTCTAAACCGCCGCTTTACCGGTTTTAAATCTTACTTGGGGAAGCCAGAAGAATTATGTTGTAGATCGGCACCAAGAAAAACCAGCCACTCTTGCCAACATCATGTAGCCGGCGGACCCCAGCGGTGATACTTGGTATCAAAAAGAAAATTGAGAGCACATTGCCAACCACAGGACCAGCAATTGCTGCTGCGATAAATGTTGCACCATTTGCACCAAGAAAAAATAACCAGAACTGCGCGCGAGTGGTGGTGCCTGTGAAATCTGCGTAACGATTCATCGCATCACGATTTGCTAAAAAAAATGGATTGGTGGTTTGACTCATTACATCCCCCTTAATCTCTTGAGTATCAGGAGCATTAGCCTAAAGTGTTGGGGTAGTAAATAAGGTTTTACCACCAACTTTTATCTCAACATCAACTAAGTACTTTTTGATACCAGCAACATTGATCTCAACACCCATACCTGGTTTATCTGGTGCGTAGATCATGCCATCTTTATCGACCTCAATCCGATCAACTGTTAAATCTTGGCACAGCATCTTTGGCTCCATTGGGTACTCAGAGATATTTGAATCTGCCAATCCCGCATACGCCTGAAGTGAGGAGGATAAAGCTGATTGCGAGGTGAAGGTATGGTTTACATACTTTACATTTTTACTATTTGCATACTGTGCAACCTCA
This sequence comes from Candidatus Nanopelagicus sp., assembly GCA_044353095.1. GTDB lineage: Bacteria > Actinomycetota > Actinomycetes > Nanopelagicales > Nanopelagicaceae > Nanopelagicus. The sequence continues at coordinate 6 of JBILCN010000045.1, read as the reverse complement.
TAAGCA
>JBILCN010000048.1:0-4382 GCA_044353095.1 Candidatus Nanopelagicus sp. | reverse complement strand
GGTAGCCGAAGCAGGTGTGATGGGTCAAAACGGCCCTTTTACTCCTACCCGCTCCTAACCCCTGACTTCGACACGCCGAAAGTGCAAAAGTGCAGCCCAAGGGCGAGTGAAGAAAAGGCTAAAAGTAAAGGCTTTTCGGCTCGCCTTTGGACAGGGCTTTAGCCATAACTGCGCTTAGGGTTGCGAGATGGAAAAGCCAAAGATGCGCGGAATCGTTCATTTGGTGATGTCCCCACTCAGTTTGGTAGCAGGTTTAGTCCTAATTACCTTGGCCGATGAACTTCGCGGTCGAATTACCCTTGGAATCTTCACCTTGACCGCAGTTCTCCTATTTACCTGCAGCGCTCTTTACCATCGGGTCAGTTGGACGCCAAAAAATAAAGCGATCTGGCGCAGGATCGATCATTCAAATATTTCCATCTTGATCGCTGGTTCATATACACCTTTTGCGGTTTATCTTTTAGAGCCACAGCAAGCAAAAACTCTTTTGATTGTTGCTTGGGGCGGTGCACTGCTTAGCTCGCTACTTAGAATTTTCTGGATTTCAGCACCTCGTTGGTTATACGTCTCCAGTTACATTGCTTTGGGTTGGGCTGCGGTTATTTACTTACCAGAATTTTTACAAAATGGTGGCGTTGCAATATTTGTTTTAGTTTTAGTTGGTGGCGTTTTGTACTCCGCTGGTGGCGTTATTTATGCAATTAAGAAACCAAACATTTCAATCAACTGGTTTGGCTTCCATGAAATGTTTCATGCATTTACCGCTGCCGCATTTATCTGCCACTTTGTAGCCGGAGCCCTTACGGTATTTTTAAATCAGTAAAGTAAAAAGAGAGCCAAGTTTAAAACTCGTTTTTATTTGAGTTTTTTACCTGGCTCTCTTTTTTAATATGACTGAGTTTTAGCGAACCTCAAACTCATCAAGACGAACAGCTTCACCTGATCCTTGTGATTCAAATGGAGTGAACTCGTACTCATCGTAAGCAGCGTAGACCGCAGCCTTTGCTTCCTCAGTAGGTTCAACGCGAACATTGCGGTAACGAGCAAGTCCGGTACCAGCTGGGATCAACTTACCGATAATTACATTCTCCTTCAGACCAAGCAATGGATCGCTCTTCTCTGAAAGTGCTGCATCTGTAAGTACGCGAGTTGTCTCTTGGAATGATGCTGCTGACAACCATGATTCAGTTGCAAGAGATGCTTTAGTAATTCCCATAAGTTCTGGGCGACCTGAAGCAGCTTTGCCACTAGTTGAAACAACACGACGGTTCTCTTCTTCAAAGCGACCGCGCTCAACTAGCTCTCCTGGAAGTAGATCAGTATCGCCTGGTTCTAGCACTGTGATGCGCTTTAACATTTGGCGAACAATGATTTCAATGTGCTTATCGTGAATTGATACACCCTGCATGCGATAAACCTCTTGGATTTCACTTACTAAGTGAATCTGAGTTTGGCGAGGTCCCAAGATACGAAGTACTTGCTTAGGATCAATTGCGCCAACAACTAATTGTTGACCAACGCTTACGCGGCTTTCCTCTTCAACTAGAAGTTTTTGACGACGAGTAATTGGGTAAGCAACCGCTTCGCCACCATCATCTGGTGTAACGATGATCTTCTTGCCCTTTGCATCCTCAAGGAATGAAACTGTGCCAGCTGCTTCTGCAATTGGTGCAACACCCTTTGGTGTGCGAGCTTCAAACAACTCTTGTACACGAGGTAGACCATGTGTAATTTGGGTTTCACCTAACAGCTGAGCACCACCAGTGTGGAAGGTACGCATTGTTAACTGAGTTCCTGGCTCACCAATTGATTGAGCCGCAATAATTCCAACCGCTTCGCCGACATCAACAATCTTGCCAGCGGCCATTGAACGTCCGTAACACATTGCGCACTGTCCAACCTTGCTATCGCAAGTTAGAACTGAGCGAACCTTTACCTCTTCAACGCCAGCTGCAACTAGAACATCAATATTGCGATCACCAAGATCTGTGCCCGCTGTAAGAATTGTCTTACCGCCAGCAACTGCATCTTCAGCTAAGTTACGACCGAATAATGATGTTTCAACATGATCATCACGAACTAATGCGCCAGTTGAATCCTTTGCCGCAATGCGCAAAGTTAAACCACGATCAGTTCCGCAATCCTCTTCGCGAATAATTACATCTTGTGCAACATCGCAGAGACGACGAGTTAGGTAACCAGAGTCAGCGGTACGAAGTGCTGTATCTGCCAAACCTTTTCGGGCACCGTGAGTTGAGATGAAGTACTCGAGTACTGAAAGTCCTTCACGGAAGTTAGATTTAATTGGACGCGGAATAATTTCACCCTTTGGGTTAGCTACAAGTCCGCGCATACCTGCGATCTGACGGATTTGCATCATATTTCCACGTGCACCTGAGTAAACCATCATCCAAACAGGGTTGGTGCGAGGGAAGTTATCTTCCATCTCTTTTGCAACCTCATTTGTAGCCAGGGTCCAGATTTCAATTAACTCTTGGCGACGCTCATCATCAGTAATCAATCCCTTTTCATACTGTGATTGAACCTTGTCAGCCTTTGTTTCATAGCCTTCTAGGATTTCGCGTTTGCGACCAGGAGTTACAACATCGGTAATTGAAATTGTTACACCAGCACGTGTTGCCCAGTAGAAACCAAGTGATTTCAAAGCATCAAGAGTTTGTGCAACTGTGACCTTGGCGTAACCCTCTGCCAAATTATCAACAATTAATCCAAGCAGCTTCTTTGTTACATCGTAATCAACAAATGCGAAGTTAGCTGGAAGAACCTCATTGAACAATGCACGACCAAGAGTTGTCTCGCGTGTCTCTGAAACACCACTCTTATCAATACGAAGTTTGATCTTCGCTTGTAATGAGAGTGATCCTTGATCAAATGCCATAACCGCTTCAGCGATTGATGAGAATGCACGACCTTCACCTAATTGCTTCTCGCGAAGTGAGGTTAGGAAGTACAAACCAAGAACCATGTCCTGAGTTGGTGATGTGATTGGACGGCCAGATGCTGGAGACAAAATATTGTTGCTTGAAAGCATCAATACACGTGCCTCTGCTTGTGCCTCTGCAGATAGTGGAAGGTGAACAGCCATCTGGTCACCATCAAAGTCTGCGTTAAATGCAGTACATACAAGTGGGTGAATTTGAATTGCTTTTCCTTCAACCAATTGTGGTTCGAAAGCTTGGATACCTAAACGGTGCAGAGTTGGTGCGCGGTTTAGTAATACTGGGTGCTCTGCAATTACCTCTTCTAGAACATCCCAAACTACTGGACGAGCACGCTCAACCATTCAAGTGCCATTTGTTTTGGCAGACCGCACTGGTGCAACTTAAGTTGTGGACCAACAACGATTACTGAACGACCTGAGTAATCAACACGCTTTCCAAGTAAGTTTTGACGGAAACGTCCTTGCTTGCCCTTCAACATGTCAGAAAGTGATTTCAATGGACGGTTTCCTGGACCAGTTACTGGACGACCACGACGACCGTTATCAAATAGCGAGTCAACAGCTTCCTGCAACATACGCTTTTCATTGTTAACGATAATTTCTGGTGCACCAAGATCAGCTAAACGCTTCAAACGATTGTTACGGTTGATTACGCGACGGTACAAATCATTTAGATCTGATGTCGCAAATCGTCCGCCATCTAGTTGAACCATTGGGCGTAGATCTGGTGGAATTACTGGAACACAATCAAGCACCATTGATGCTGGCTTGTTACGAGTATGTAGGAATGAGTTAACAACCTTCAAACGCTTAATTGCACGAGTCTTCTTTTGACCCTTACCTGTTTGAGAAAGTTCAGTTAATTTGTCGTACTCAGTTTGTAGATCAAAAGTTTCAAGACGTGCCTTAATTGCTGATGCACCCATTGAACCCTTGAAATAAATTCCGTAACGCTCACGAAGCTCGCGGTAGACAGACTCATCTCCCTCAAGATCTTGAACCTTAAGATTTTTAAAGCGATTCCAAACCGCCTCTAGACGATCGATTTCGCGTTGAGTTTTTTCGCGAATGCTCTTTAACTCACGCTCTCCTGCTTCACGAACTTTACGACGAGCATCAGCTTTAGCGCCTTCACCCTCTAGTTCAGCAAGATCTGCTTCCATCTTCTTTGTACGTGCGTCTAATTCATTGTCGCGACGAACTTCAATCTTCTTAAGATCAGCAAAGTACTTCTTCTCAAGTGTTGGTAGATCCTCTTCGCGAGCTGCAGCATCAACTTCGGTGATCATGTAAGCAGCAAAGTAAATTACCTTTTCTAGATCCTTTGGAGCTAGATCAAGTAGGTAACCTAAACGGCTTGGAACACCTTTGAAGTACCAAATGTGTGTAACAGGTGCTGCAAGTTCGATGTGACCCATAC
>JBILCN010000005.1:0-42361 GCA_044353095.1 Candidatus Nanopelagicus sp. | reverse complement strand
AGTTTGGCGAAATAATTCGAAGGGTGTAACTGAAATCGCGGTAATTCATCGTCCGAAATATGATGATTATAGTTTACCGAAAGGAAAGATTGAACCTGGTGAATCTTTAATTACATGTGCATACCGCGAAGTTTTTGAAGAGAGTAATTTAGTAACACAGTTCGGCCCATTCTTAGGTGATGTTGAGTATTTTTCTCCATTAGGTTTAAAACGAGTTAGCTATTGGGCGGCTAAATCAATTGGTGAAGAGAATCTTTTTACGCCCAATAGTGAAGTAGACAAATTAGAATGGCTGCCGATTAACAAAGCAGTAGATAAAGTAACTTCAGAGACAGACCGAGAGATTCTCGGCAGATTTGTAAAATCTTTTTATGATACGCAACCACTAATTTTGCTACGTCATGCAAAAGCATTAGCACGCAGTGAGTGGCCCGGAGATGATGATGATCGACCACTTGATGTACTTGGTCAGAATCAAGCTGCCAAGTTACCAAGTATTTACAAAGTCTTTAATCTAAAGGAGATCCATACTTCAGATGCCATCCGCTGTTATGACACAGTAACTCCGATAGCCAGCGCATTGCAGATGAAGGTTGAGGTAAGTGGAAAGTTAAGTGAGAGCTCATTTAAAAAGGATAAAGAGCGCGCATTTGAGTACTTAAAAGAGTTGATCAAATCAAATAAGAGTGCAGTGATTTGCAGTCACAATCCTATTTTGCCTAAATTATTAGCAAAGGTAAGCAAGAAAAATGAGTTAACTCCCGATGACGAAAAGTTGCAGCCGGCAGATGCCTGGATTCTGCATCGTTCAGGCAAAGATGTTCTACAAATTGATCGAATTAATTCGCCAATTAATTAAGCTTCCATCCAATCCATCCATTTAAGCACTACTCCTTCGCGCAGCGCCCACGGGCAAACTTCAAGGTTTTTTAAATCTAAATTTCGCATAACACTCTCTGCAACAAATGCACCAGCAACTATTTGAGAAGCTCGGTTTTCAGAAACTCCTGGCAGCTTAGCTCTGGCAGATGTATCCATATCCGCTAACTTGTTAGAGATTTTTCGGATCGCATCAATTGAAATATTGTTTCCGCTACCTTCAAACCAATCACCGCATAATCTGGCTAGAGTTCTAAGCGTTTTACTAGTTGCAATTGCGCGATCAGATTCTTGATGTTTAACCATTGTTGGCAAAATTTGCTCTAATGAACTTTCTACATGATCCCTTAAATTTCTCACACTTTTATCAGAGTAAGGATCACCTTTTAAAAAATCTTTAGTTAATCGCGCTGCACCTAGTGGAAGCGACACTGCAATTTCTGGAGACTCATCTGTACCAACCGCCATTTCAAGTGAGCCACCGCCAATATCGACAACTAGTAAGCGACCACTTGACCAGCCAAACCAACGACGAGCTGCTAGAAAAGTTAACTTAGCTTCCTCTTCACCACTTAATACTTGTAGATCTATTTGAAAATCTTTATTAATAGCTTTAATAATTTCATCACCATTTTTTGCACCACGCAAGGCCGAGGTAGCAAATGGGAGCAACTCTTGAGTTTTTGCTTCCAAAGATTTTTCAATTGCATTTTTGATGCAATCTCTTAATTTGCTAACGCCCTCTTCAGAAATCCGTTCATCATCACCTAAATATTGAGTTAATCGCAGCTCTTCTTTGTAATTAAAAGTAGGGTTTGGTCGAGCACCTGGGTGTGTATCCACAACCTGCAAATGAACAGTATTGGATCCAACATCTAAAACCCCGAGGCGCATATCGGCAACTTACTAGATTTCTACCGCTAAATATGCGTGATCAAGTGCAATTTATTCATGGCATAATTACGCCTCGCAAGTTGCAGTACACGCCTCTCTAGCTCAGTGGTAGAGCAGCCGCCTTGTAAGCGGCAGGTCGTCAGTTCAATCCTGACGGGGGGCTCCATAGATCACTTCACATTTGAAAAATCGTAAGTACAGTTAATTCATGTTCAGGTCACAAAAAAGCCAAGACTTTGATGTTGTAATCATTGGTTCTGGTTTTGGTGGATCTGTTGCCGCCCTTCGTTTAACTGAAAAGGGTTACAAGGTTGCAGTAATTGAAGCAGGTCGAAGATTTACTGATAAAGATTTCCCAAAAACTTCATGGCGATTAAGTAGATTTTTATATATGCCGCGGCTCGGACTTCGTGGAATTCAACGAATTCATATTCTGCCCGATGTTTTAGTTTTAGCTGGCGCAGGCGTTGGCGGTGGCTCACTTGTTTATGCAAATACTTTATATAAACCACCAGCATCATATTTCATCGATAAACAGTGGAATCAAATTACCGATTGGGATGATGAGTTATCTCCTTGGTATGACCAAGCTTCAAGAATGTTAGGTGTGGCAAGTAATCCTTACTTTTCACCATCGGATGAAGCGATGAAGCAGGTAGCTGATCAAATGGGTGTTGGTCATACATTTAAATTGGCACCACTTGGCGTTTACTTTGGTGATGGCAGCGCTGTTAAATCTAAAGATCCATTTTTTGGTGGTGTTGGTCCAGATCGTGATGGTTGTTTGCAGTGCGGCAGCTGTATGACTGGATGCCGACACAATGCAAAAAATACTCTGCCAAAGAATTACTTAGGTTTGGCTGAAAAAGCGGGTGCAAAGGTATTTCCAGAACACACTGTTATAAGAAGTGAACAACTCAGTGATGGCAGCTGGCAGATAACTGCTCGTAAGAGCTCTGCTTGGTTTGGTGGAATTCGAAAATTTACGGCATCACAAGTTGTAGTTGCAGCTGGTACATATAACACTCAAAAATTAATGCATAAGATGAAATCAGATGGCACCTTGCCTAAGATTTCAAATGCACTCGGAAAATTATCAAGAACAAACAGTGAAGCTTTGACCGGCACCATCATGCCAAGGGGTGGCGTTGATTACAGCAAGGGATCTGCAATTACATCCTCATTTTTTCCAGATGAGCACACCCATGTTGAGCCAGTTCGATATGGAAAAGGAAGTAATTTCATGGGCTTACTTCAAACTGTTATGACAGATGGAACCAATATTAAAAAACGACGCCAGCAATGGTTAAAGCAAATAATTACCAAACCATCGCTGTTGCTAAAGATTATGGATGTGCGCCAGTGGTCAGAGCGCACTGTGGTTGCTTTGATAATGCAAAATGTAGATTCATCTTTAACTATAAGAAGCAAGCGCGGCTTACTTGGCTGGCGGTTAACATCGCAGAATGATTCAGAAACACCGAATGCCACATATATTCCGGCGGCTAATGAAGTAGCCCGGCGAATTGCAGAAAATAAAGGTGGTATTGCTGGTGGCCATGTTGGTGATTTAGTAAACGCACCATTTACCGCTCACTTTGTTGGTGGATGTGTAATTGGTGCAACTGCAAATGATGGTGTGATTGATCCGTATCACCGGGTTTGGAATTACCCAACGATGCATATTGTTGATGGTGCAAGTGTTACTGCAAACCTTGGCGTCAATCCATCCTTAACAATTACTGCGCAAGCAGAGCGGGCATTTTCAATGTGGCCCAATAAAGGTGAGGCTGATCCAAGACCAGTACAAAATTCAAAGTATGAAAGAGTAAGTGCGGTTGCACCAATCAAGCCATTTGTACCAAAAGGAGCTGTTGGAGAGTTAAGGCTTTCCTAGTATTTCTGCTTGTTTGGCTTTTCGGCGATTTGGCATCTTTGTAATTGGAAACTCAAGTGATTTGTAGAAATCTTTAATTACAGAGTGCATCAGCTTTGTCTTCTCCTTCACTAATGCATGTGAAGTACCTGGAATCACAGCTAGTCGGCCATTTGGAATCGCCTCATACATTTTAAAGGTTAACTCACTTGTAAATGGCTCATCATCTGCTGCTAAAACCAGCACTGGGCATTTGATTTTTCTTAAATCCTTTAACCTTAACTTTGGCTCGGTTGCCCAAACTTTAAATGCTTTACGAACAATAGTAATCAGTAGTTCTGGATCCTGCTTGGACATCTTGGCAAAGTTTGATTTCTCTTCATCACTAACTGAAACATTATTTAAATCAAAGCTGATGCCACCTTTATATGTGTAGTTCATACCGATGCCAACTAGTGATTTAATTAAATCAGGACGCTTAATTGCGGTAAGTAAACCAATGTTTCCACCATCACTCCAGCCAATTACATGAACCGGCTTTTTTACTACCTTTTCGATATATGCAATAAATTCATCAACTTGAAAATCAAAGTGCATAAATCCATCTCTAATTTTGGTGCGGCCATGCGCGGTTCGATCATAAGCAAATGGTTGATGAGTCTTTTCTACTGCGGGCAGAATCTGTTGTTCCCAATTTTCAGTATTACTTAAGCCACCGTGCAGCAATACAACCGGTTCACCATGATTGCCCCACTGTTTGCACCAAATTTTGTGACCATCGATAGTAAGAAACTTTTGCGAGACTAATCGAGCCATTTAAATTATTGACCATCCATAATGTGTCGGTTTCCACGATCAAAAGTTAAATAATTCCAAGTCCAATCTGCCATAGTGCCAATCTTGTTGCGACCACCCAATAAATAAAACAGATGAAGCCATAACCAAGTAAGCCAGGCAATCGTTCCAGTAAGTTTCAAACCTTTAACCTCTACAACCGCTTTGTTTCGACCAATTGTTGCCATTGAGCCTTTATCTAAATATGAGAATGATTTAAGTACCTTGCCATTAGTTAGGCGATCAATTTGTTTTGCAATAAATTTTCCTTGTTGAATTGCAACTGGAGCCACCATCGGAAGTGGCCGGCCATCTTTACCAAGGGCGCCAGCGATATCACCAAGTGCCCAAACATTTGGGTAATTATTAATCTGCAAGGTTGGCGCAACAGATAGTCGGTTACCGACAACAGGTAAATTTAATTGTTGCATTGCTGGTGAGCCCTGAACTCCTGCGGCCCAAACTGTAATTTCAGATTGCAAGACGGTGCCATCTTTTAAAATTATCTTTCGATGTTCAAGTGCCTTCACGGCGCTGTTTAACATCACATTGACGCCAATTTTTTCTAAATCTTTTTTAGTGCGGGCTGATAATGATGGTGAGAATGGTGGAAGTAAACGATCTCCAGCTTCTAATAACTGAACATCAATATGAGCTGCCGCATTTGCTTGATCTGATTTAAGCGGACCACGAACTAATTCAGCAAGCGCTCCGGCCATCTCAACTCCGGTAGGTCCACCACCAACTACAGAGATAGTAAGACGGGTGTTATCTTCAAATCTACATAGGTCTTCAAACCTGCGCATAACTTCGGCGCGAATTGTTAGCGCCTCATGCACTGATTTCATTCCCAGCGCAAACTCAGTTACGCCAGGGATACCAAAGTCGGCGGTAGTTGATCCCAAAGCAATAATTAAATGATCAAAATCTAAAAGCTCGCTGCTATCTAATTTAACCTGTTTATTTTTATGATCAATTGAAATTGGCGAAGCCATTCTAAATTTTGCACCAGTTTTTCTAAGCGCGCCTCGAATTGGATATGCAACATGGTCTGCTGCAAGTCCGGCGGTAGATACCTGATAAAGCAAAGGTAGGAAGGTTTGAAAGTTGTGACGATCAACAACTGTTACATCAGCGGTTTTAGTCAGCGCACGAGCAGCGGTTAATCCGCCGAAGCCACCACCTAAAATCACAACTTTTGGTTTATTCATGGCTTAAGTCTACTGTTTCTTCCATGATTGATGAGCGAAAAATACTTGTTACCGGAGCCTCAGGCTATGTTGGTGGCAGATTAGTTACATCACTTCTAGATGAAAAATTAAAGGTAAGAGTATTTGTTAGGGATATCAATAAGGCACAAAGCCATGTTTGGTCCAGTAATGTTGAAATTGCAGTTGGAAATGCCTCTGATTATCAATCTACTTTAAAAGCTTTAAGTGGAATTCATACCGCTTTTTATCTACTGCACTCAATTAATACTGGTAAAAATTTTGATGAGGTTGAAGCGCAAATGGCTCGCAGCTTTGCTAAGGCAGCAAATGAAGCGGGCGTTAAGCAGATTGTTTATTTAGGTGGAATTGCAAATGATGCAAAGACAAGCAAGCATCTGCAATCGCGCGCTAATACTGGAAAAGAGTTAGCAACAACACCAGTTCCAGTTATGGAGCTTCGTGCCGGAATTATTATTGGAAGTGGTTCCGCATCCTTTGAAATGTTGCGCCATTTAACTCACCGATTGCCAATTATGACCACACCAAAGTGGGTCATGAATCGAACACACCCAATCGCAATTAGAGATGTGCTTTGGTACTTAAAAAATGCGGCTAAGTTAGAAAAGCCGGTAGCGGGAATCTTTGATATTGGTGGACCTGAAATTTTATCTTACGCAGATATGATGCAAAAATTTGCAGTTCTTTCAAAATTAAGAAGGCGAATAATTATTAAGGTTCCAGTTCTTACGCCAAATCTTTCAAGTCTTTGGATTGGTTTGGTGACTCCAGTTCCAACCGCGCTAGCTCGCCCTCTTGTTGGTTCCTTAATAAGTGAGGTTGTTGCCGATCCAAATAAATCAATCGATAAAATAATTCCTAAACCACCTGAGGGACTAATTGATGTTGAAAATGCAATTAACTTAGCTTTAACAAAGGTTACAGATAATCAGGTTTCAACTAGATGGTCGGACGCATCACTTCCTACTGCGCCTTGGCAGAAAGCGCAGAGTGATCCTGCTTGGGCTGGTGAGGCGTTGTATAAAGATGTAAAGGTGCGAGTAACTGACGCGTCGGTCAAAAATATTTGGAAAGCTATCGAGGAAATTGGTGGCGATAATGGTTGGTATGGCGCAGATTTTCTTTGGAAGTTACGCGGCTTATTAGATCGAATGATTGGTGGCGTTGGACTTCGACGTGGCCGGCGCGATCCAATTCATTTAAGAGTTGGCGAATCACTTGATTTTTGGCGAGTTGAATCTTTGGAGCCAGAAAAATCTTTAAAACTTTACGCCGAGATGATTATGCCTGGTAAAGCTTGGCTTGAATTTAAAGTGCGCAAATTGCCTAATGGACAATCTGAAGTAATTCAAGAGGCATCATTTTCACCCCGTGGTTTAGGTGGTCAGTTGTATTGGTTTGCAGTTCTGCCATTACATGGCTTTGTATTTCCAACCATGATTAGAAATCTTATTCGCAGTGCCAACCGGAAAGATTACGCCGAGAGTAATGCATCAATTCACAGCTGAGGTTGAAGAGTTAGCTAAGGAGGTTTTGGAGTACTCCTTAATCAGACTACGAACCGACCCACCATTAGATGGACCAAAGACCGCCGAAGAGTTGTATGAGGCTGCTGGCAACACCATCACTAAAAAAGGTTTAGGTGGTCATGAAACATTAAAATTATTTAAAGATGTATTAGCAACCGCATGTATTTCTACAGATCATCCACGTTACTTAGCATTTATTCCTTCTGCACCAAGTGAGTATGCAAACTTATTTGATTTAGTTGTTGGTGCCTCTGCTCTTTATGGCGGCTCATGGCTAGAAGGCGCTGGCGCGGTATTTGCAGAGAACCAAGCACTGCGTTGGATCAGCGATCTTGCTGGATTACCAGAAAGTGCTGGTGGTGTTTTCGTGCAAGGTGGCACGATTGGAAATTTATCAGCGCTGGTAACAGCTCGCGCGCATTTTCGTACCAAGAGATCTGATGTAACTAGGTGGGTACTTGCGGCTAGTTTAGAAGCGCATTCATCAATTAAATCTGCGGCAGAGGTGATGGATGTTGAAATAATTTTAATAAAGCCAGATGCCGATGGAGTATTGCAAGGCCCAGCATGTGCGGCTGCAATTGATAAATACCACAGCGAGAATCCAACTCATCAAGTCTTTGCATTAGTTGCCACAGCTGGAACAACAAATTTAGGAATTATTGATAACTTAAAATCGATTGCACCAATTACAAAAGAACGCGGCATCTGGTTTCATGTCGATGGCGCATATGGTTTAGCAGCGCTTTGCTCACCAAAAACCCAACCCTTATTTGCTGGCGTTGAAGATGCTGACTCTTTAATTGTTGATCCACACAAATGGTTATTCGCGCCATTTGATGCATGTGCATTGATCTATCGCAATCCAGAGATTGCCAAAGTTACTCATATCCAAAAAGCTGCTTATTTAGAAACATTAGATGATGATGGGGAGTGGAATCCATCTGATTATGCAATTCATTTAACTCGCAGAGCGCGTGGTTTACCATTTTGGTTCTCATTGGCTGCTCATGGCACAGATGAATATGCAACTGCAATGGATCAAACTATGGATATTGCAAAACATGCAGCTGATTTAATTAGGCAACATCCAAATTTAGAGCTTTTAATTGAACCAACACTTTCAGTTGTAGCCTTTAAGCGAAAAGGTTGGCAGATGGCTGATTATCAAAAATGGAGCGATAAATTATTAGATGATCAAATTGGCTTTGTTACCCCATCCTCCCACCACAATCAACCAATACTTAGATTTGCAATTGTTAATCCATGGACTAAAGAGAGTGATATCGCAGAAATTCTCGCCACGCTCTAGATAAAGACCTAATTTTTCGAGCTAATCTTTTAAGATATGAGCATGTCTGAAATAAGCATGCCAATGCGCAATAACTCTGGGCTATCTGATCTAGAGGTAAAGATGCTTGATTTCGAGCGCCAATGGTGGAGATATGCAGGTGCAAAAGAGAGTGCAATTAAAGAGTTATTTGATCTAACACCACCGGCCTATTACCAAATGCTAAATAACTTAATTGATCGCGAAGATGCATTAAGTGCTGAGCCAATCTTGGTTAAGCGGCTTCGTCGCCTTCGTGAGTCTCGTACAGCGGCTCGATCCAGTACCCGGCTGGGCTTCAACCTCTAACTCCCGCTAAATCGCTCTTAAGGTTCGGCTGCCTTTGATATGGCCGGCGGACACAATTTCATATGGTCCGCCTTACCCATATTCAAACTCCGCCTCCCCTGAACGCTTAATTTTTCCAGTTGGCGCCGAGGGAATAAATCCTTTAGATTTGGCCTTAGCACTCTCGTGGCCCGAGTGATAATGCGGCCGCACTTTGATTAAGTTAGATCAAACCAGATTAAGTAAGTGATTAACTGAAGAAGGAGATATCAGATGGCAAAGATGATTGCTTTTAATGAAGAGGCTCGTCGCGGCTTAGAGCGCGGAATGAATGCATTAGCTGATGCGGTCAAGGTAACCCTTGGGCCCCGCGGTCGCAATGTTGTTCTAGAGAAGAAGTGGGGCGCCCCAACAATTACTAATGATGGCGTTTCAATTGCAAAAGAGATTGAGCTAGATGATCCATGGGAGAAAATCGGTGCTGACCTTGTTAAAGAGGTTGCAAAGAAGACTGATGATGTTGCCGGAGATGGAACAACCACCGCAACAGTATTAGCACAGGCATTAGTTCGCGAAGGCTTACGTAACGTGGCAGCAGGATCTAATCCAATGTCATTAAAGCGCGGTATTGAAAAGGCAGTAGAAGCGATCTCCGATGAGTTATTAAAGATGGCAAAGCCAGTAGAGACAAAGGAACAGATCTCTGCGACTGCATCAATTTCAGCAGCTGATACAACCATTGGTGAAATGATCGCTGAGGCGATGGACAAGGTTGGTAAAGAGGGCGTAATTACCGTTGAAGAGAGCAACACATTTGGTCTAGAGCTAGAGCTCACTGAAGGTATGCGCTTTGATAAGGGTTACATCTCTGCTTACTTTGTAACTGATACCGATCGTATGGAAACCGTAATGGAGGATCCATATATCTTGATCGCAAACTCAAAGATTTCAAATATTAAAGATCTTGTTCCAATTTTGGAAAAGGTAATGCAAACCGGAAAGCCACTTGTAATTATCGCTGAAGATGTAGAGGGTGAAGCACTTTCGACATTAGTTGTAAACAAGATTCGCGGAACCTTCCGCTCAGTTGCAGTTAAGGCTCCAGGATTTGGTGATCGTCGTAAGGCGATGTTGCAAGATATTGCAATTTTAACTGGCGCAACTGTGGTCTCTGAAGAGGTTGGTCTAAAGCTAGATCAAACTACTGTTGAATTACTGGGCAGCGCTCGCAAAGTTGTTATCAGCAAGGAAGAGACAACTATTGTTGAAGGAAGTGGCGATGCTGAACAAATTAAGGGTCGCGTAAATCAAATTCGTGCTGAAATTGAGAAGAGTGACTCCGATTATGATCGTGAAAAATTACAAGAGCGGTTGGCAAAACTTGCCGGCGGCGTTGCAGTAATCAAAGCTGGCGCAGCTACTGAAGTTGAGCTAAAAGAGCGCAAGCACCGCATTGAAGATGCTGTGCGAAATGCAAAAGCAGCAGTTGAAGAGGGAATCGTTGCCGGCGGCGGCGTTGCACTTCTACAAGCTGGCAAAGTTGCCTTCGATAAGTTGAAGTTAACTGGCGATGAAGCGACGGGTGCAAAGATTGTTGAACTTGCAATTGAAGCACCTCTGAAGCAGATTGCAATTAACGCAGGTCTTGAAGGTGGCGTAATTGTTGAGAAGGTTAGAAACCTACCAACTGGTCAAGGCTTAAATGCTGCAACAGGTGAGTATGTTGACATGATCAAATCAGGAATTATTGATCCAGCAAAGGTGACTCGTTCTGCATTACAAAATGCAGCATCAATTGCAGCTCTGTTTTTAACAACTGAGGCAGTGATTGCAGATAAGCCAGAACCAAAGAGTGCAATGCCTGCAGCTCCTGGTGGCGGAGATATGGATTTCTAATCCAAATATTTATCAAAAGCCCCCGCTTAAAATCGGGGGCTTTTTCTATTTAGAAATAACTCAATTACACTTTACCAATGGCTAAAAAGAAATCCCTTTTCAAGAAAATCCGTAAGGGTCAATCCTCCGTTGTGGCAGAGCCAGAGGCAGAGCTAGATGATTTAGATATTCAATCTCTAGATACTGTGGCCGAGATTGCACCAGTTGCAAAAGAGGTAGCCCCAATAATTGTTCGAAAGCCCTACATCGCACCTGCTAAAACATATCCAGCAGTTGTTGAAGTAAGTGTAAATAAAAATGATGTTTTCGGTGCACTAGATATTGCCAAGCAAGCAGCGATTGAAGATGCTGGTAAAAAAGATTTTGTTGGCGAGTTTTACTCAATTGATTCAGATGAAGATCGAATCGCAACTTATTTGTTTGAAGCAAAGCTGCCAGGTTACAACGGCTGGCGCTGGGCAGTTACTGTTGCCAAGTTAGATGAAAAATCTGCACCAACTATTTGTGATGTGGTTTTACTTCCAGGCAGCAAAGCATTACTTGCACCAAATTGGGTTCCTTATGTTGAGCGAATTCAGCCAGGTGATCTAGGAGTTGGCGATGTTGTTCCAACTTCACCAGATGATGAAAGATTGGTACCAGGCTTGGCATCACTGCCAGAGGATGATGAGTTAGATACTTTAGATTTAAATCAATTGTTTGAGTTTGGTTTAGGACGAGCACGAGTACTTTCAATTGTCGGTCGTGATCAAGCAAGCAAGCGTTGGTATGAAGGTGATCGTGGTCCGAATACACCAATCGCAAATGCTGCACCAAAACCTTGCCACTCATGTGGATTTTTTATTCCAATTGCTGGTTCATTGCGTGGCGCCTTCGGTGTTTGCTCAAATGCAATCTCACCAGAGGATGCCCGGGTCGTTTCAATTGATCACGGCTGCGGCGCACACTCAGAAGCGTTAATTAAGGCTGAATAAACCCAATTCCGCCGCTTAGCTAATTTGGGTTAAACTAATCCCCTGACCACAACCGAGTGGCTAGTAAAAAAAGTAAATGAGTATTTAAAGAGATAGGAGATACCGATGCCTACTGGCCGCGTTAAATGGTTCAGCTTAGAAAAAGGTTTTGGCTTTATCTCAAATGATGAGGGCGAAGATGTTTACTTAGCCGCAGCTGCACTTCCAGAAGGTGTAACAACTGTTAAGCCAGGAACCAAACTTGAATTCAGTATCGCCGATGGCCGACGTGGCCCACAAGCACTTTCTGTTTCAGTAGTTGAAGCCCCACCATCAATGGTTAATAACTCACGTGGTAATGCTGATGATCTAGCTGCAATTATCGAAGACTCAATTAAAATTTTAGATCGAGTTGGAAATCAATTACGCCAAGGACGTCATCCATCATCTGCTGAAGCAGAGAGACTAGGAAAAGTTTTGCGTGGAATTGCAAGCCAAATCGAGGGTGCTTAAACCTTAATTACAGTTGGTTTCGGCGTCCGCGCCGAATTGTGTAACGCAATCCAATAGCACCAAGAACAGCGCCAGCAACACATGTCCACAAAACTTCAGTTCGAGCATTCATTACAATTGCAAAAACTAGAGCAATAATCCAAAGCACAATTCCCATTGCAATTACAAAGACAGATTCTTTCATAATTTGCTCCTTAGATTAATCACTTAGCAGTATTAATTAAAGACCACTTAGTAGAACCATGGCAACCATACCCACCAGTATTGTGATGGTAACTATTCTTCTGGTTCGATAACTCATCAATCGCTTCGCCTTAAGCCTTAGCCGGAAGATTTGAAACTACAAATTCAATACAAGCAGTCAAAGCGTCAATATCGGCTGGCTCAACAGCTGGGAACATTCCAATTCTTAATTGGTTCTTTCCTAATTTACGATAAGGATCGGTATCTACGATTCCATTTGCGCGAAGCACCTTGGCAATTTCAAGAGCATCAATTGCATCATCAAAATTAATTGTGCCAACAACCTTAGAGCGCATTGCTGGATCTGTAACAAATGGTGTTGTGTAAGAGGTTTTCTCTGCCCAGTTGTAAAGGCGAGAAGAAGAGTCTGCGCTACGACCTGCAGCAAACTTTAAGCCACCATTTGAATTCATCCACTCGATCTGCTCTGCCAATAAAATTAAAGTAGCAAGAGCTGGAGTGTTATATGTTTGATCTAATCTAGAGTTTTCAATTGCAATTGATAGATCAAAAAATGCAGGTGTCCAACGACCAGCGGCTTTAATTTTTTCAACTCTGGCAATTGCCGCTGGGCTCATAATTGCGACCCATAAACCACCATCGGATGCGAAGGATTTTTGCGGTGCGAAGTAGTAAACATCTGATTGTGAGATATCAAGATCTAGTCCACCAGCCGCACTCGTTGCATCAACTAAAACCAACGCATCAGCGATTCCTGCTGGGCGAATGATTGGCATTGATACACCAGTACTAGTTTCATTATGAGTTAGCGCATAAGCATCTACGCCAGCTTCTGCAGTTGCCACAGGATGAGAGCCAGGCTCTGCCTTTATAACAGTTGGATCGCCAATCATTGGTGCTTCTTTAGCAGCAGCAGCAAATTTAGAGGAGAACTCACCAAATACTAAGTGCTGTGATTTGTTTTCAATCAAACCAAAGGTTGCGATATCCCAAAATGCAGTTGAACCACCATTACCAATAATTACTTCATAGCCTTCGGGTAAATTAAATAATGATTTCAGTCCAGTACGAACTTTTCCAACAACCTCTTTGACTGGCTTTTGTCTGTGGGAAGTTCCTAAAACCTTTCCATAATTACTTGCTAAATTCGCAAGGGCGGCGGAGCGAATTTTTGATGGGCCACAACCAAATCGACCATCACTTGGCTTTAAATTTTCTGGAATCTTTATTTCGCTCATAGGGGGATTTTACGGGTAAAAACGTTTTATCTGCCAATCATTATTTTCAGATCTCACATATCGAATACGATCATGCAATCTGGAGTATCTGCCTTGCCAAAACTCAATCGATGTGGGCAACACAACATATCCACCCCAATAATCTGGTCTAGGAATAGTTGTGCCAACTGGCCATTTCTCTTCAAGCTGGGCAAATTTATTTTCTAATACTGATCGATCACTTAGCTCATTTGATTGCATCGAAGCCCAGGCACCAATCTGACTGCCACGAGGTCTGCTTGCAAAGTACTTGTCAGATTCAGCAGATGAAATTTTTGCAGCAGCACCTAAAATAATTACTTGTCGCTCAAGTGGAAACCATGGGAATAGCAGAGAAACATTTTGATTTTCAGAAATTTGTTTTGCTTTCCTAGATTCATAATTTGAGAAAAAGGTAAAGCCTTCATCAGTTAAATCTTTTAACAAAACAGTTCGACTGGTGGGTTGATTATCAATAACGGTGGACAAGATCATCGCGTTAGCTTCGACAACTATTTCATTAGCTGTGGCCTCGGCTAGCCAGGTATTGAAAAGTTCAACTGGATTTGCTGGAAGTTGTGAGTCAACTAATCCCACCTCGCCGTACTGGCGACGCATCGCAGCAATATCCTCGCGGTTAGCCATACGGGTATCCAACCTCACTTATCGTTGGTTTGGTTCATCCTCGCCAAGAGAGCAGAATACGGGCATTGGAATTTTTATGCAGATGAAGAGGAGCAGATAATGGCCGATGATTTCAAGCCAGGGCTAGAGGGCGTAATCGCCTTTGAATCAAAGATTGCAGAACCAGATAAAGAGGGAAGTGCGCTTCGTTATCGCGGCGTTGATATTGAGGATTTAGTTGGTCGAGTTACTTTCGGAAATGTTTGGGGCTTGTTAGTAGATGATGAGTTCAATCCAGGTTTACCAGCAGCTGAACCTTTCCTACTCCCAGTTCACACCGGCGATGTTCGAGTTGATGTGCAATCTGCAATTGCAATGCTTACACCAGCTTGGGGATTAAAGCCGCTACTTGATATTTCAGATGAAGAGGCAAGAAGTAATTTAGCTCGCGTTTCAGTAATGGTGCTTTCCTACGTCGCGCAATCAGCACGTGGCACAGTTGTACCAGCGGTTCCACAATCAGAGATTGATAAAGCCCACACCGTAGTTGAGCGAATGATGATTCGCTGGCGTGGTGAGCCTGATCCAGTACATGTGCGAGCAATTGATGCTTACTTTGTTTCTGCAGCAGAGCATGGAATGAATGCATCAACCTTTACTGGTCGCGTTATTGCTTCCACTGGTGCTGATGTTGCAGCTTCTATCTCTGGCGCAATTGGTGCAATGTCTGGTCCATTACATGGTGGCGCTCCTGCACGTGTACTAAGCATGATTGAAGCGGTTGAGAAATCAGGGGATGCAGTTTCATATGTGAAATCAATTCTTGATAAAGGTGATCGCTTGATGGGCTTTGGTCATCGGGTTTACCGAGCAGAGGATCCACGCGCTCGCACCTTACGTCGAACTGCAAAAGAGTTAAATGCACCTCGCTATGAGGTAGCACTTGCACTTGAAAAGGCAGCACTTGCTGAACTTAAAGAGCGTCAACCAGATCGTGTACTAGAAACTAATGTTGAGTTCTGGGCCGCAATTGTTTTAGATTTTGCGCAGATTCCAGCAAATCTATTTACATCTATGTTTACCGCTGCACGAACAGCCGGTTGGTCAGCACATATTTTGGAACAAAAACAAACTGGTCGCATCATCCGCCCATCTGCGCGTTACATTGGACCTGGTCCACGTAAACCAAAAGATGTAAAGGGCTGGGATGAAACTGTTGAATCACTCCACAAATAAATAAAATATGAGTAGCAGATCCATACTTTGGTTTCGAAGAGATCTGCGAATCGGTGATAATCCAGCATTAAATGCAGCCCTTGCGGCGGCAGATGAGATCCTCCCAGTATTTATTTTAGAGCCCAAGTTAATGAAAGAGATGGGTGAAAAGCGGGCTGCATATTTAAGTGATTCACTGCGATCCTTGAATCAGAGTTTAGGTGGAAATTTAAATGTAATCGCCGGAGAACCAATTAATGTTTTAACTGAGTTAAAAAATAAGTACCAAGCAAACTCAATACATATCAGCGCCGAGTATGAACCCACAGGTGCTGCACGCGATGCTGCGATTGAGAAGGCCGGAATTGAATTAACAAGAACTGGTTCTCCATATGCAGTAGCACCCGGCAGAGTGCGTAAACCAAGTGATGACACCCCTTACAAGGTCTACACACCGTTTTATCGTGCCTGGCTTACTCATGGCTGGCGAGCACCTGCAGTTACACCTAAGCAAATCCCAACAGTAAAAGTTGATCCTGCAAATAAAAATATTCCAGATACCAAGTGGCCAGCAGGTGTAATTAAGTCAGAAGCCGGTGAAGCGGCAGCTATTGCACGGTTTAAAGTGTTCAAAAAAGCAGCGCTATTTGGTTACGATGAAAATAGAAATTTTGCAGCAATTGATGGCACCAGCAAGATGAGCGCTCACTTAAGTTTTGGTGAGATTCATCCGCGCACATTGCTAGCCGAACTTGGTGAAAGTAAAGGCGAAATTGTTTATCAAAAAGAGATTGCCTGGCGCGAGTTTTACGCCGATGTTTTATTTAATAATAAAAATACCGAGACAGATTATTACGCACCTCAGTTTGCAAATATGCGTTATGACAAACCAGGTGCGCAATTTAAAGCTTGGTGTGAAGGTAAAACTGGTTACCCATTTGTAGATGCGGCAATGCGACAGTTACTAAAAGAGGGATGGATGCATAATCGAACTCGAATGGTGGTTGCCTCATTTCTGGTAAAAGATCTACACCTTGAGTGGCAATTAGGAGAGCGTTATTTCAAAGAGCATTTAATTGATTACGATGTTGCTTCTAATGCACATGGCTGGCAATGGACCGCTGGTTGTGGAACAGATGCTTCACCTTACTATCGAGTTTTTAATCCCATCGAGCAAGGCAAACGCTTTGATGAGCAAGGTGATTATGTTCGTCGATACATTCCAGAGTTATCTGATCTATCTGGAGTCACAGCGCAAGAGCCATGGAATGAATCAGATGGCTATAAGAATAATTATCCAAAGCGAATTGTGGATCATGCAGCAGAGCGAATTGAATCACTTGCTCGCCTTGAGGAAATAAAAGCGAGCAAGCCACTACCGCCAATTAAGTAAGTGCTTAAGCTAAAAAGTTACTGAATTGCCAAGGATCTGATTCATCATAAACTCGGCCATTCCAACCTTTAAACAAATCATTATGGTGCATTAGCGGATCCCAATCAGCGGCCGCTGAATGGTAACCACCCCAATATTTTTCAGCGTAACTTAAAACTTCACGCCAAGGCATGTCATCTGGAACCATGTAACCACTATTTGGATTTGCCATTGCCCACGCAACAGCTGCATAAACTGCACTTGAAACCTGCACAGTAGTTGCAGATTGTTTTGGAATTAGTTTTCTGGAGTCATGGATGTTTAACAATGAACCAGTCCACCAAGATTTATATGGATGGCCCATAAGTAAAACACCTAGGTGATCAGCACCATCGATAATTTCCTCATTCATAATTCGCTGATTGCTCGTAATTTCCCATTGATTCATCTCAAGCTCGCGCATTGATGCAATCGCAGCATCAGTTGGGCAGTACGCATAATGAACAGTTGGACGGTAGATTGCTTTATCACCATCCCAAACAGTTAAGTGATCACTTATTGTGAAAGCTTCACCATGGCGAACTAACATTCCAGTTGTCTCCATATTTGGTACCCAAGATCGAACCCAGGTAGTTGCACCTGGTTGTGCAATACAGATCTGATTCTTTGGACCAGTTTGGTGTTCGTAAGCTTTTGCCGGAAGAGTTTTTTCATGAGTACCCCAGCCAAGTTCAGCTGGTGCAATACCCTCTTCATAAAATCCTTCGACCGACCAAGTATTAACAAACTCATTAAACAACTTTGGCTTATCTGAAATTTGAGTATCACGTTCTGCAATATGAATAACTTTGACACCAAGTTTTTGTGCAAGCACTGGGAAATTCTCACTCGCTAAAGCCTCTGCAACACCAGCTGCAGCTTTACCTTCAGAGATTGCAAGTGTTGCAATATCAACCATAGCTTTTTTAGTTAAATGAGACACCAATCCAGGATTAGCACCGTGCTCAACAATTGCAGTTGGACCTTGGCCCTTCCAAGTATCGGTTAACTTACGTAATTTCATATGGCGCCAATAAAGAGTGCGCTCTGTTGGATGGCGATTAGCGCCAGCTGAGTATGGATCCCACTCTTCAAGTGAAGTGTTTAAATAAATAACTCCATGATCATGTGCCCAGCCAAGAATTTCATTAACATCAATATTCCAAGCTAAATCTAATAAGAAATCTCCAGCTGATAAATATTTGGATAAAAATTGATCCATATTCTCTTTGGTCAATTGATCCTGAACGTAAGTTGCGCCAGCGGCTATTGCCTCTGAAACGCGATGGCGGTTATCACGCATATCCGCAATCGTGATCTGTTTAGCATCTACTAGATGCTCAATTAAAAGTGGTAGCACACATTGTGATACTGAACCTGCACCTAAAATCAGAACTCGATTCTGGAAACGTGCTGCCAATTAGGACCTCCATTTTCATTGTTGCTCACTGCAACTGTAAAAAGTTTAGCCTATTTTTTAAGCAGCAATTATTTCCAAATCTTCATTCCATCTTTGCCTCGCTTGGCTTCATACATCATCTCATCGGCACGTTGCAGTGAATCAGAGGATGTTGACTGCTCAGTGAAGCCAGCGATGCCAATGCTGACGCCAATCCTCACCTCTTTATTTGATATCAAAAGTGGATAGCTCAAGGTTGATTGAATTGCTTGGCTAAGCTCTACCGCTTCTTGCTCTGAGATATTTGCAATGATGCCAAACTCATCTCCACCCAATCTAGCTATCAAGGCGTTGGGCGGAAGTACTCTAGAAAACCTACTTGTTACCTGCCGAAGTAATTGATCACCAGCATCATGTCCCAACGAATCATTGACCTCTTTAAAACCATCTAGGTCAAGCAGAAATACATAACCTGCTTTTGTGTTGTTTAGGTGAGTAAGAAAATTGCGTCGATTTGATATGCCGGTTAACTCATCAGTGCGCGCTAATACTCTCTCAGTACCTGCAGAGTTTGCTTCCTGCAGTGCAAAACTCATTCTAATAAAGGCCAGTGCAATTGTGATAAAACCAGGAATTAAAATAAATGTCGGAAAGTAGCCTGGATTAAAAGCGGCGATTCCAAGCAGAGAGCCACTAGCAATTAATGCAATCGTTGCAGAGTATGAAGAGATTTTTTCAGAGAATTTTGCATCACCACCTGAATAAGACAAAGATAAGGAGATCAGCAGTAAACCTAGGATCCAACCATCATCAGTAATTGATCCAAATCGGTACCTAGTATTTATCGATAACCAAATAAAAAGTAAGTCAGAGAGTGAAAATGCCAACAATCCAGCACACAATAAAAATGATCGTTTAGTAATTGGATTCAAAAGAAGATAAACCAAAGAGGTTGCCAAAATTACGATGTCGCCAACTGGATAAAGGATTGATAAAAAAACGGTGAAGGCTGATCCAGTGAAGGTGAGCATTGCCGGTTTTAATAAAAAAGCGGTTAATACGCTGGTAAAACCAACCGCCACAATGACAGTATCTAATAATTCTAGTGCGCCAATTTTTACTCGCTGCGTGAAAGCTCTAATCACACCAAAAAGAATTAGCGGGTAGAAGAGTGCGTAAGAGAGCTCTGAAATAACAACTGGAAATCGCACCTCAAAAAAAGAGTTTGAAGTGGAAAGTATTGAACCAAAGCTCCAGATTAATTGAGCATACCCAATAGCAAAAGCTGCTTTGCGATCTGTAATTATTGGCGCTGTTAAAGCTATCGCCGCAGCCAGCAACCCAACTAAATTAAAAAGAATTAAATCAATAAAAATACTTGGTTTATCAAAAGTTAGCCGTAGTACGATATGCAAAAACAGTAAAGAGATTGCTACTGGTCTAAGTAAGAGGTAGCCGCGCATAATTGAATGCTAAGAGAGTATCTAACAAAGAGTTAGTCTTTTAAGAAAGAAGTAATGCCAGCACTTATTTGTGGCCAGATTCTTCAGAAAATGTGATTAATTAAAAAAGCTGTCGTAACCGCATTGGGTGCGATTACGACAGCTTAGAATTCATTAACTAGCTATCTGCAGATTAGTATCTTGGATTACATTTATCCTTGATTAAGCCTCTGGTAATTGAGACTAATGCAACCGCACTCTTTAACTCAGTTAAAAGTGGATCTAGCGAATCGATAACGCTTTGAATTGGCGCTTGATTTGCTTCAAGGGCTGCTTTTTTAGTTGTTAAGTCAGCTGCCAAGTTGTTTAGTTTTAACTTAGTTGCTGGAACTGTTGATCGAACAGATGCTGCTGTCAGTGCGGTAATTTGTCTTGTGGCAGTTGCTAGTACAACTGTTGGAGATGGCATCTGGCCAATTTTTGAATTGGCACTTGTTGGTTTGCTAACAACCCAAAATTTGCTTGCTCCAATATTTGCAGCCGTTGGTGCCTTGTTTGTGCTGGCCTTTGTTGCTGAATAATAAGTTGATCCGTAGTGAACTATGTTTCCGCGAGCATAAGTAATCAAAGCATTCCACTTAATTAAATCCTTAAGTGTTGTACCAATTGGCTCGATTTGTTGAAAGCGATTTGCTTCAGATGCTCTAAGTAGTGTTTGTGCTTCACGAATACCAGCTTGGTAATCGGTATTTAATTCAATACAGCCATCCCATACCCAAGTTAATTTTGTGGTGTTATAAAATGGATTTTTAGCACATACATATGTGCTTTTGCCAATCTTGATTGATGCACCTGCGGTTGGACATGAACCACCAGAGGTTGCGGCGGTTGCCGGTGTTGCGAAACCTAAGATTAAAAAGCTTGCCATAACGGCCGCTGATATTTTTCTTTTCATGAATTGCTCCTTTAATTAACTATCTTTGGTATGGATAAAGTCTACTTTAAGAAGCGGATTATGATCGAGGATATCTTGTAGATCAACCGTGAATTTAATGTGAAGTTACAGTAATTACCGTTGCTTTTTGCGCACGTTCATACCGATTCGACGAACCATTGGGCGTGGCCCGAATCGTGAAATACTGCTTAGGATCAAATACTGCCAGCCTGGAATTGAGATCACTTTTCCGGCATTTGCATCCCGCCAAGATTTTTCTACAACTTGCTCGGCCGATAACCACATAAAATTTGGCAAGCCTTTCATCTTCATGCGACCACGTTGATGAAACTCGGTTCTTGTGAAGCCAGGACACAACGCTGAAATCTTTACTTTAGTTGACCGCAATTCAGTATGCAGCGACTCAGTTAACACTGTTAAATATGATTTTGCTGCACTGTATGTGCCGCCAGCAATCCAACTAGCAACGCTGCTGACATT
This sequence comes from Candidatus Nanopelagicus sp., assembly GCA_044353095.1. Taxonomy (GTDB): domain Bacteria; phylum Actinomycetota; class Actinomycetes; order Nanopelagicales; family Nanopelagicaceae; genus Nanopelagicus. Next base: position 21,154 of record JBILCN010000005.1, on the reverse strand, counting down.
CACAATAACTCCAGAGTTGCGTTGAAGCATTACTGGCAAGACTGCATGAGTTAATCTCATTGGTGCGGTTACTAAAACATCCAAGAGCTCTTGCTCTGCCTTAATTTCACTCTCTAAGAAACTTTTATTAATGCCAAATCCTGCATTATTGATAAGTACATCAACTGGTTTTTTAACATCACCAAGGCGTTTTCTAACCTTTTCTAGTTGAACAGGCTTAGTTAAATCAGCGGGTAATAAATCAACTTTTATACCAAACTCTTTATTCAGTGTTTTGGCAGTAATCGACAAACGTTTTTTGTCTCGTGCAACAAGGATTAGATCAAAACCTTCTCTTGCCAGCAATCTTGCATACTGTGCGCCAATTCCGGCGGTAGCTCCAGTAACTAATGCAATTGCCATTACTTAATAATTCCCGCCGTATCTTCATCGCGGATGTGCCAAGTAGTTCCATACTCTTCTAACAACTCTAAAAATGGTTTTGCATCAAACCACTCTGGACCATTAACACCTAATGGTTTCCAGATACCTTTATGAATTAACTCCATCGCTATAACTGGGTTAATTGCAGTCTGCCAAACCACCGCTTGATCGCCGTACTCCTTCATAGACCAGGCGTTGTCAACCACGTTATAAATATAAACCGCTTTAGGATTACCCTCTTTATCAATTCCTTTTACTAATGCGCCAGCACAAGTCTTACCTTTCATACGTCCACCAAGTGTGGCTGGATCAGGAAGGGAGGCAGCTAATAGATCACGTGGTGAAACACTTACACCTTGCACATCAACTGTTTCTTTACGATCCATACCTAACATATTGATTGTCTTTAAAATACTGATGAACTCTGCACCAAGGCCATACTTGAAGTTAACCTTCTTGGCATCAATTTTTTGTGGAATCAATGCAACCTCTTCGTGCTCAACATTTACACATTCAACTGGGCCAATTCCTTCTGGGAAATCAAAAATCTCAAGCTCACTAAATGGTGTAGTTGTGTACCAACCACGACCATCCTCCCAAACTAATGGCGGATTCAAACACTCTTCAATTGTTGTCCAGATAGAAAATGATGGCGCAAACTCAAAGCCTTCTACGCGCAGGTTTGAACCATCTAAAATTGTGCAGGAATCAATTCGGCTAAACATGTAATCACTGGCGTACTTAGCAAATAAGTCGCTCATTCCAGGCTCTACGCCCATACCAATTAGGGCATAAATCTTTCGCTCATCCCAGTTGTAGTCACGTGCAAACTGCTCATCACCAAGCTTCACACCAGTTTCGGTGTATGGATAATGCGGATGCTTACGAGATAGTGACATCGCCATATCAATGTAATTGGTATTTTCAATCTCACAAGCTAGAAATATCGGCATAACAAATCTTGGATCAACTGCATTAATCACAACATCTGGTTTAACTTTTCGAATTAAATCGCGGACATCCTCAAGCTCAGCAGCGTTCACCATCGCAGCAGCAAAGCGTGGATCCCTTACACGTGCTACTGCATCTTCAGCACGAGACAAAGTGCGATCGGCAATAACCATTGATTCTATAAATGTACGACGGGCTGCGATATTTACGATCGCTCTTCCAACACCACCGGCACCTATTACGAGGGCCTTCATATTCTAAATCACTCCAAACAATTTTTTGTAAGTCTACTCGGGTCGGAAATTAAAACCAAATTTACGCATAAAACTTAAGATAGTTAACAGTTTTAATCAATTCTTACTTATTATTAAACCAATAAATTTTAAAGAAATCTTTTTGTCCCCGTAGCTCAGTGGATAGAGCAACCGCCTCCTAAGCGGTAGGTCGCAGGTTCAACTCCCGCCGGGGACACCAGATTACAAGATTATTTTTTGTAAGTTATTTATTGAAAAACAATAGTTCTATTTGCGACTTGAAAAATTCTATCTTCAGCAAAAAGTTTTACAGCTTTTGATAGCACTCGTCTTTCAATATCTCGACCAATTGCAACTAACTCATCAGGTGCTGCCGCATGCGTAACATGTGAAACATCCTGCTCAATGATTGGCCCTTCATCTAAATCAGCGGTAACAAAGTGCGCAGTAGCACCAATTATTTTTACGCCGCGCTCAAACGCCTGGTGGTATGGCTTTGCTCCCTTAAATCCTGGCAAGAAGGAGTGATGGATATTAATTATTTTTCCACTCATTTGGTTGCACAAAGCAGGTGAGAGAATTTGCATAAAACGAGCAAGAATCAAAAACTCAATCTTTGCACTCTTGATAACCTCACTTATCTTCGCCTCATCTTTATTGCTTATCTTTTGGAATTGGATTCCATGAGCTTTAACCAAATCGGCTAAATCATCATGATTTGAAAGTACAAGTGGTATCTCAATAGGCAACTCACCAATCTCTTTTAAATATAGTAGATCGCGTAAGCAATGACTCTCCTTTGATACCAAGATCAAAGCGCGCTTAGATTTTGAACTCTCACGAAGATTAATAGATGCTTTAAATTTCTCACCGTATTTATCAATTATTTTTCGTGAACTCTCGATATCTAATGTGGTATCAAATTTAGTTCGCATTACGAAATCATTAGTAATTGGATCGGTAAATTGTTGATTCTCAACTATGTTTCCGGAGCACTCCAAAATTGCAGATGTGATCGCATTTACAATGCCTGGCTGATCTTGGCATTGCAGGGTAAGAATTAACTCCATGGTTAATTCTATGAAGAACTAGTGTGAAACCGTAAATCGCTTCAGAGATTTAGGTGCCCACCAGTTTCGTTCGCCAAATAAGCGCATCAATGCTGGCACCAATAAGCCTCGGACTAGTGAGGCATCTAGCAAAATAGCAAAGGCAACGCCAAAGCCCAACATCTTGATAGATGTAACGCCACTGATCATAAATGAGGCAAAGACAATTGCTAAGAGCCCAGCAGCAGCGGTAATGATTCTGGCAGATCGTTGTAATCCGACTGCAACTGATTCAGTATTACTTTTTCCGGAGTCATGTTCTTCTTTAATTCGTGAAAGTAAGAAGAGTTCATAATCCATAGATAAACCAAAGGTAACTACTGCAACTAAAATTACTGAACCAGTATCTAATGCACCAGTTACCGTGAAATCTCCAACTAGCCATTTCAAATTACCCTCAATAAATATCCAAGTAATAGCACCCATTGTTGCGGTTAAAGAGAGAATATTTAAAATCACTGCTTTTATCGGCAATATGATGGATCCAGTAAAGACAAACAGTAAGAGCAGCACTCCAATTGCAATCCAAAGAAGTGCCCAAGGAAGTGTTCGAGCAGTACCACTTTGGGCGTCGGCGTAATCAGCGGCAACACCACCAATCAAAGTTCCAGCTGGTGCTGGGATTAATCGAATCTCATTAATTAATTCTTCGGCCTTTGGCGTGCGTGGACCCATTGAATGAATGGCGGTGACTCTTAGATCCTCCCCAACAATCTGCGTATCTCCGATTCGCACAACTCCAGGGACCTTCGCAATTGAATCTGTGTATTGATTAACTTGGGTTTCTAAAGCTGCACCTTTCGGCACAATGATTTCAATTGGATTTCCCTCTTGGCCAGGAAATTTTTCTAAAATAACTCGCGCTGCAGTTGCAGCAGCGTTACTGGCTGGCAGAACTCTGCTATCAACTTGTGAAAAAACAATATTCTTAACTGGCGCCGCTAGCACAGTCAGGATAACTAAAGATAGAACAACTACTGAAACAGGTTTGCGCATAACAAATCTAGCAACATCAGCCCATCTGCCATCCTCTTTGGTAACTTTTACACTCTTGCGAACTAAGCCTTTATCTATTCTGTTACCCAAAATTGCAAGTAAGGCAGGAAGTGCAATTAAGGCACCAAGGACTGCCATCAAGACAACTGTAATTCCAGCATAACCAAATGATTTTAAAAACATTTGTGGAAATAATGTTAGTGAGGCCAAGGTGAGCACAACTGTTAGGCCAGAATAGAAAACAGTTTTTCCTGCAGTTTTGACAGTGTTCACAATGGAATCTTCAATTGATTTACCCGAATGTAACTCTTCGCGAAATCTGTTTACCACTAGCAATGCGTAATCAATTCCTAAACCTAAACCTAGGCCAGTTATTAAATTTAATGCAAAGACGCTAACCCCAGTAAAGAGGGTAATAATGTAAATAACTAGCAGTGATCCCAGAATTGCACCAACGCCCACTAATAACGGCATGGCACTTGCTACTAGCCCACCAAATACAAAAACCAACAAGATAAAGGTCAATGGAATCGATATTGATTCTGCAAGCTTTAAATCACTTGAAATTTTAGAGTTGATTGCATGAGCAAAGACGCCAGTACCACTGGCATAGATATTTAAATTTTCGTACTTGCCATCATATTTTTCTTGAATTTCTTTACCTAATTGTTGGATTACACCCCAGTCAGATTCATCGCTGTAAATAAATAAAAATCCGGAGTTACCATCTTTACTAAGCAGTGATGGTGCACCACCAGTTGACCAATACGAGAGAGTATTACCGACATTTGGTTCGGCTCTTAATTGTGACTCTAATTTTGCAACGGATGCATATACCTGCGGATCTGATGCGTTTGTAGGTGCTTCAACTACAAGAACTACTGAAGGGTCTTCTACTTTAAAAACATCGGTTAAATACTCATATGCCTTGTAAGAATCTGAGTTCGGATCGCTGTAACCACCACTGTCCAGCTTTCCAAATACGCCAGTACCAATTGCGCCTGCCAAAATTATTGCAATTAGATAAAGCGAGAATATGGATTTCTTGCGCCGTACGATGGCATGGCCAACTTTTTCAAACATGAGCATCCGTTCATAGAATCAAGAAAACATGGTTAACAGAGTAGAATTCCTACCCTAATGAGTGAATTCTAATGAGTAAAAATAACAACTCAGATCAAAACAAGCCATTGTTGGCGAAGATCACAAATGATGAGATTGACTTAGAAATTGATGAGAAACGTGATGAAGAGATTAAGGGTGATCGTCCACCGCATCATGGTGGTTAAATCTGGCGATTAAATTACGACTCTGATTTTGGTGGTGAAGCTTTCTCTACCTTGCTCTCAGTTTTAACCTTAGCATCGGTTTTTCCTGCTGCAGGTGATGCTGGTGCTGAGGAAGTTCTTGAATCAGTTTTATAGAAGCCACTTCCTTTAAATACAACTCCGACATTGTTATAAAGTTTGCGGACAGCACCTTTGCAAAGCGGGCAGATCTCGATCGCTGGCTCTGAAAAAGATTGCACAGCCTCAAATTGGTGATCACACAGGTTGCACTGATACTCATAGGTGGGCATAGGACAGAATCTTAAAGTAGTGGCAAGATTAGGACTAATTGAAAGCGGTGATTGATGAAAAAAATGGCGATCTGGCTTAACTCTCTAATTCTTCTTGCCTTAACAACCACTTTTTTTGTTGCACCAGCTAATGCCACATCATTAATCAGTTCATCACCAGTTGGCGGATCTGTTCTAAGCCTGGCACCGACTGCAGTCACAATTACTGCAAACACTGATTTAACAGATGGCGCAAATGAAGTAACTGTTTTAGATCCACTTGGAATGCGTGTAGATGATGGTGCACTTCAGATGCAAGGCGCTACTTTGACGGTGGGTGTAAAACCATTAACTGCAACAGGTGTTTACACAGTTAATTACACAATGATGGCCGTAGGTGAAGATTCACTAACCGGCAGCTTTACCTTTTTGTTTAACGCACCAGCCGTTATCGCAGAACCAACTCCATCTTTATCAAATCCAGCAGAACAACCATCTGATTCAGCATCAGTTAATCGCACCAGCGATCTACTTGTGATTGCCCTTTTAATCTTTGCAATCTTTATCTTGGTCTTAATGGTTAAGTATGCAAAGCAAACCTTTAAAGGCTCACCAACTCCAAGAGTTAGATCTATAAAAAAACCCGGTAGATCACGAAAAATTACCAAGTAAAATTTCACAGAATGATTGAAATCTTTGCAACCTTAAGTAATGGCTTGATGCAACTAGCCGCATTAGTTGCAATCGGCTTAATGATCTCATTAGCGGCTTTAGCCGAAGATGTTAAGGGAAGTATAAGCAACACTAAATTAGCCAAGAGATGCAAGAAGTTTTTCTGGCTTTGGTTGGCAACTATTGCAATTTTTGTTGTAATCCAAGTTGCCTACCTGTTAGAAATTAGCTTATTAGATTCTTTTGATTCAAACTTAATCAGATCCTACTTAACACAAATAGCCATTGGTAAGACTTATTTGTTCCAGATTTTTTGTATCTTGCTTATTTTAATGATTCCACTGAAAAGAATTTGGGCAGCTTACTTAGGATCAGCCATCGGTTTAATTGCAGTAATTGCACCAGTATTTCAAAGCCATGGCAGCACCTCTGGTTATCACGCATTAGCGATTGGCGCATTGGTAGTACACATAATCGCAATTACTTTTTGGGTAGGTGGATTAATTGGATTGATGCAATTCAATAAGGAAGAGTTTAAATTTTCATTACCTAGGTTTAGCGTTATTGCTCTCTGGAGTGCGATAACAGTTGCTATTTCAGGTGTGGCTAATGCTTTAACAAGATTAGATTCAATTGCAGCATGGCAAAGTAGGTATGGTGCGTTAGTTGTTTTAAAGATTGTTTTAGCAAGTATTTTGATTGGTTTTGGTGCATTACATCGCCGATTACTTTTAAAGAGTAATTACCCTTCAATTTATCGATTGGTTATCGGTGAGATTTTTGTTATGTCATTAACCGTGTTTGTTGGAAGTTGGTTATCAAATACCGCACCGCCTGATCGCGAGGTAGAAGTTTCACAGGCGCTGTTGATTACTGGATTAGATATGCCACCTGCTCCAACTTTTTCTAATGTGCTTCTTGCTTATGATCCAGATGGCTTAATGATTGGAATCTTAGTTTTTGCAGTCGCCTTGTATATAAGAGGTGTAGTTGCATTATCTCGACGTGGTGATAAGTGGCCGGTCGGAAGAACTATCGCATTTGCTTTGGGTATTGCCGCTATTGATTTTGCGACAAGCGGTGGACTAGGTGTTTACTCGCGATTTGCATTCTCTAATCACATGTTGGCTCATATGGTTTTAGGAATGATTGCACCGATCGGAATAGTTTTAGGTGCGCCAATTACTTTGGCCTTACGTACATTACCAATTGGCCGAAGCAAAAATGAGCTAGGAATTAGAGGAGCATTCATTAACCTGCTCCACTCTAGATTAGGTAAATTTTATGCAAATCCGATTGTGGCCTTAGCAATATTTGATGGCTCTCTCTTCGCACTTTACTTCACACCGCTGTTTGGCGAATTAATGTTGAGCCATAGCGGCCATTTATTTATGAATGTCCACTTTATTTTAGCTGGCTACCTCTTTTTCCAATCAATCATCGGTATCGATCCAATGCCAATTAAAATTCCATATATTGTAAAAATTGTTGTTTTATTTGCTGCGATGAGTATTCATGCATTTTTCTCAGTCGCACTAATGTCCTCTTCTGCTCTTCTAGATAATGGTTACTTCGCTGCTCTTGAGCGGCCATGGGCAACAGATTTATTAGCAGATCAAAATTTAGGTGGCGCAATTGGTTGGGCCATGGGAGAGGTGCCAATCCTGCTTGCACTCCTTGCCACATTTATTCAATGGACCAAGGCTGACAAGAAAGAAACTGGCCGGATTGATCGAGCATCAGAACGCGCTGCAGCAATGGGCGAGGATGATGATCTTGCTAAGTACAACAAGTACTTAGCTCAATTAAACAGAGGCGATAGAACAGAAAAATCAGATTAGGATTGGTACATGGCTTTTTCTTCAGAATCAAACATGGCACCACTTTTTGGTGATGAGTATCAATCACTGCGCGAAAGTGTCAGTGCTTTAGCTCAAAAAAAGATTTTACCTTTTGCCCAAGATGTAGATGAAAATGCTAGATACCCACAAGAAGCAGCTGACGCGTTACAACAAGCAGGACTAGCTGCAGCACATGTTCCGGAAGAGTTTGGTGGTCAAGGTGCTGATGCATTAGCAACTGTCATAATTATTGAAGAGGTAGCAAGAGTTTGTGGTGCATCCTCTTTGATTCCCGCAGTTAACAAATTGGGATCGGTGCCATTGTTAATTGGTGCAAGTCAGGAACAAAATAAAAAGTATTTAACACAATTAGCACAGGGAAAAGGTTTTTCATACTGCCTCTCTGAATCAGAGGCTGGTTCTGATGCTGCAGCAATGAAAACAAAAGCAACTGCATCTGGTGATAAATGGATTTTATCTGGAAGTAAAAAATGGATCTCTAACGCAGGTGTCTCAGAGTTTTATACAGTTCTTGCTACAACTGATCCATCAAAAGGATCAAAAGGTATATCTGCTTTTATTGTTGAAAAATCAGATGCTGGAGTTTCATTTGGTGCCCATGAAAAGAAAATGGGATTTCGTGGCTCTCCTACTCGCGAGGTTTACTTTGACAATGTTGAGTTGTCGCAAGATCGTTTAATTGGTGAGGTTGGAACTGGCTTTGGGTTAGCAATGAAAACCCTAGATCACACCAGAATTACAATTGCAGCTCAAGCACTTGGAATTGCACAAGGTGCACTTGATGTTGCAAAAAGGTACTCACATGAGCGCCAACAATTTGGCAAACCCATCTTTGATTTTCAAGCGATTCAATTTATGTTGGCAGATATGGCAATGCAGATTGAGGCAGCTAGATCATTAACTTACGCAGCAGCTGTTAAAAGTGAACGCGGTGAAACAGATTTAACTTTCTTTTCAGCGGCCAGTAAGTGTTTTGCCACAGATGTTGCGATGAAGGTTACAACTGATGCCGTACAAATATTGGGCGGCTATGGCTATGTCAGCGATTACCCAGTTGAGCGAATGATGCGAGACGCCAAACTAACCCAAATCTATGAAGGAACCAATCAGATTCAGCGAATTGTGATGGCTCGAAACTTAGATACTTTAAATTAAAACCGCACCAACATACTTGGTGTAGCAGCAGCATCAACTGATTGATCAAACTCATTTGTTGGCAATGGCTCATTAGTAATTTCACCAGGATGAACTAGAGCAACCTTCCAAGCAGAAGTTTTTGCTAGTGCACGATCGTAAGAGCCCCCACCTTGCCCTAAACGATTTCCCTTTTGATCAATATGAAGAGCTGGAATAATAATTACATCCAATTGCGGATTGCTGGCTTGGCCAATAGGTTCGAAAATTTTCCCAACTTGTTTTAAGTTATCAGGATCACCATTCCAAGAAACCCACTCTAAATCACCAGCTGCAAGCATTCTGGGCAGGTAAAGAGTTACCCCTTTCTGGATCAACTCTTGATTCAAATCTTCAGTATTGGGCTCGACCTCATATGAAATATATGAAGCAATACTTTCTTTTCCAGCAAATTCTGATGCAGATAAAAGATGGATCCAAGAATCTTTAATAAATCTATCGATTCGATCAATGCGATATTGATCTCTAAGTTTCGCCTTTGCTTGACTTATTACATCTTTATTCATGCCATTACCTTAATTTATCAACGGCGCAAAGTAGGGTTTAGGTATGGATCAATCTATTTCAGTTGCTCAGTTTCAGGAGAAATTACTTGAGCTGGCGCAGCCGCTAACGCCATTAGACCTGCCATTACTTGATGCGCACGGGGCCACACTCTCCAGCAATCTAATGGTTGATGATCAATTGCTTTTAAAAACTGGAGATCGAATCGGTGCCACACAAATTGGATTAGCAGCATCGCTAGGACTAGATCGCTTGCCCTGCCGACCACATCCCCGAGTTGTAATAATTTCAGCGGGGGATGATCTAGTTGAACCTGGCAGTAAATTGGCAGATGATGGGGATGAGTTTGAAAGTAACTCCTGGTTCTTAACTACCTTTGTCCGCGAAATTGGCGCACATGCTTTTCGAGTTCACACAATTGCGCAAACTAACGAGGTTTTAAAGTTAATAGTTGAGGATCAACTTGTAAGAGCAGACTTAATTGTTATTAGTGGTGAATCTAAGGATGAATCATTTGAATTAATTAACTCAGTTATCAGTAGCCTCGGTGAGGTTACAACTGTGATACCTAATTTGGCTGAAAGCGGAAAACACAGTTACGGCAGTATTGGGCCTGACAAGACTCCAGTAATCGCATTGCCCGGTGAGCCACTAGCAAATTACTTATCTGCAGAATTATTTATTAGACCAATGATTTTAAAGATGCTGGGATATCGCTCAATTTATCGAAATAGCAAGAAAATGAAATTAGATTTTGAGGTTGTTGGAACAGAGGGCAAAGCAAATTATGTTCGTGGCAAAGTTGGAAGTGAAAAAGAGATTACTTTACTTTCAAATCAAAGTTCTATCTCCACAATCTCAACTACAGATTGCTTGATTTATCTGCCAGAGAAAACTGAAAAATTAGGAAAAGGGGAGAGCGCGGAAGTAATTTTTCTGCAAGGAGATTTAGTTTGAAAAAACTAATTGATCACGATTTAATTCTTAAACCAATACGATTTAGAGATAAAGCTGATTGGGATGCTGTTCGTGCAATTAACCGAGATTGGTTATCGCCTTGGGAGGCAACTAGGCCACACGTTGATCAAGATCATCCACTACCAACCTACTTTGGAATGGTGATGCAGTTAAATCGTGAAATGAAAGCGCTGCGATCAATCTCTCTTGGAGTTTTTCTAAAGGAAGGTCAAAGTGAAAAACTTATTGGTCAGATAACTTTAGGCGGCATAATTTTTGGGGCAATGCGTGGTGCTCATATTGGGTATTGGATTGATCAACGGTATTCGGCTAGAGGTTACACAACTAGAGCGGTGAAACTACTAACAAATTTCGGCTTTGAAGCTTTGAAATTACATCGCATAGAAATCAATCTACGGCCAGAGAATGAGGCCTCAAAAAAAGTAGCGCTAAAAGCTGGGTACATCTTGGAAGGTGCAAGGAGTAATTACTTACATATCGCTGGGGATTGGCGCAATCACATTACATTTGTTAAAGAAAATTCCAACATAAAATAAATTAAGAAATCGGACATACCACCTAAATCCCCTTAAATCCTGATCCAAACAATTATCGTTGTTCCTTATGGCATCGGGATTTATCTACCTAATCATCATCGCCATGTGGGCTGCCTATTTTCTACCGCAATGGTTTAGTTCCCACGAAGATGCATCGGGTAAATCAATTGATCGCTACAAAAATGCGATGCAAGTTGTTGCTGAAAATCAAAGTGTAAAAAAGATGGAAGAGTCACTAGTCGATAAATCCAATTTAATCTTCCAACGTAAATTAATTTTTGGTTCACTATTTTCTTTATATTTACTGGCAAACCTAGGCGCACTCTTCGGTTTACTTTCCTGGGCAACCACGTTGGTGCCATTAACTGGATTTATAATTTACTTAGTACATGTACGAAAGCAGGTAGTAGCTTCACAGGCAAAAATAAGAAGAGTTAAAGCAATGGAAAAGATTGCAAACGCTAAATTACCCTCACCACTTTTTGAGAATAACAACAATCAATCCTCAGGTTCAAATGATCACTGGATTCCTTTTTCAGAACGTACTGAAATCACCGGCGTAATTGTTGTGCCAAAGGATCGAACAGGTTGGCAACCAACTCAACTTCCTAGACCGACCTACACAACTGCACCAAAAGCAATTCCAACTAAACGCATTGTTGATCTAACTACAACTGGTGAATGGAGTGCGAAGCAAGAACAAGCTAAAGCAATTCCTAGTTCACGCGATGAACTATTTGATCAAGTAAGTATCGAAGAGCGGGAAAATCAAGCAGTAAACGAGTAAATCAAATCCAGCTTGGTAACCACATTCTGCTTAACCATTGTGAGTAAGTGATTTCAATTCCCATTAGCACAGGTAAAAAGTAAACAAAATTAGCAAAAACCACAACAACAAATAAATTGATCCATTTACGTGCATATCCTGCTGATAAAAACTTATTAAATGAATAGATTATGGCTAGTATTAAAAAAGGCGCGATTACAACAGCATAGAAGTAGAACATAGTTCGGCTTTGGATTAAAAACCAAGGTAGGTATGTGGTTGCTAAACCAAGAACAATGAAATTGCTAATTAAATCTCGCTTAGCTATCCAAAAACCAATCAAGACTGCGATTGCGATTGCACCAGCCCACCAAAGCACCGGAGTGCCGATAGCCAATATCTCCTGCGAACAATTGCTTTCTCCGCAATTCTTCGGTGATTCATAGAAGAAGGAGGTTGGCCTGCCAAGAATTAACCAGTTCCATGGATTTGCTGCATATGAGTGTGATTCAGTAAGCCCGCTATGAAAATTTAAAATCTCTAGATGGTAATTCCAAAAACTTCTAATTCCATCAGGAATCACAGAATCACCTTGTGATTGAGCCCAGTTTCTGCCCCATCCAAGATTGCTAATAAACCAACCGCTCCAACTAATTAAATAAATAGCCAGTGGCAAGAGAGTTAATTGAACAATCCTGATTAAGTACTCCTTGAACAATCTGCTACGAAGTAGATTCATTGAAAGTATCAACAAAACTGGGATTGAATAGGCACCACTCCACTTAACACTTATTGCTGCGCCAAGAAACAGCCCAACTAGCCAAAAATTACCGGTTAGATAAAAGTAAAAAATTAGCAGAATAAAAAATAGTAGAAAAATATCAAGCAGAGCGATTCTAGACATGACTAGATTAAGTCCATCAAGTGCCAGTAAGAGTGCTGCAATATGGCTTAAGTAAAATGAGTTAAACAATCTTTGGGTAATTAGAAAAAGTAGAACAACGCATACAGTGCCAATCAATGCTGCGCTGATTCGCCAGCCAAACTCATTATTTCCAAATACTTTTATGCCAATACCTATTAGCCACTTACCAAGGGGTGGGTGTACAACGAATTCACCTTCGCCAGCCGCATTTATCTCAACCCCATTTTCAATTAAGGAGTTGGCATTTTTTGCATAGTAGATCTCATCAAACATGTATCCACTTGGTTTGTTTAAATTCCATAACCGCAGAATTAAGGCAAAAACTGTTATTAATGAAAGGGGAATAAACCTTTTTGCCTGCTTCATACTGCGTAAGCCTATAAGCAGATTGAAAACCTGAGAGAATCACCTCATGCTAATTCTGGCCGGCCTTCCTATTGGAGATGCAGCGGATGCCTCTGAGAATTTGAAATCAATGATTGAAAAAGTTGAATTCATTGCCGCTGAAGACTCTCGTAAATTCTCTAGATTGTGCCAAGAGTTAGGTATTCGATACACCGGAAAGATTATTTCTTTTTTTGAGGGCAATGAGACAGAACGAATTGATGAGCTAACTAAATTACTTGTTTCCAATAAGGATGTTTTAGTTGCTACTGATGCAGGCATGCCGGGAATCAGTGATCCGGGATACCGATTAGTCAGAGCTGCGATTGAAAACAACATAAAGATAAAAGTTTTACCTGGGCCAAGTGCGGTAACAACTGCCTTACTGTTATCGGGATTACCAACAGATCGTTTTTGCTTTGAAGGATTTGCACCTCGCACTTCGGTGGCAAGGGTGAATTGGTTTAGTGAATTAGTAGAACAACCACGAACCATAATTTATTTTGAAGCACCTCATCGCATCACCGAATCATTACAAGATGCAATATCTGCCTTTGGCGCAGACAGGCAGGCTGTGATTTGTCGAGAGATGAGCAAACAGTATGAAGAGGTTGTTCGTGGTTCATTGAATGAGTTATTGCAATGGTCTGAAGCCAAAGAGATACTTGGCGAAATCACAGTAGTTGTCTCTGGATTCAATCCGCAAGAGCGTGAAATCAATCAAGATGCGATTATTGAAAATGTGCTGCGATATGAAAGTTCTGGAATGAGTCGTAAGGAGGCTATGGCTGAGGTCGCAAAGAGTTATGGCATTGCAAAGCGCACAGTTTTTGATGTCATGGTTGCATACAAGAGTGGCGATAAGATCTGAACATGGGCGACAAAAAATCATTCTATTTAACTACGCCAATTTATTATGTCAATGATGCCCCACATATTGGACATGCATATACAACAGTAGCTGGTGATGTTTTAACTCGCTGGCACAGACAAAAAGGAGAGTCAGTTTGGTTTTTAACTGGCACTGATGAGCATGGTCAAAAGGTTTTGAATACAGCACAAGCAAATAAAATTGCCCCTCAACAGTGGTGTGATAACTTGGTTGAAAGTTCATGGAAGCCTGTTTGGCGTGATTTGAATATTGCTAATGATGATTTTATTCGCACAACTGAATCAAGACATATGGAACGGGTTCAGAAATTCTTACAAGGCTTAAAAGATGATGGCTTTATTTATGCCGGAAAGTTTGAAGGTCCATACTGCATTGGTTGTGAAGAGTTTAAATTACCTGGCGATTTAGATGATGGTAAATGTCGTATCCATTCCAAACCAGTTGAAATGCTTAGTGAAGAGAACTGGTTTTTTAAATTATCAGCATTCCGTGAACAATTATTAAATCACTATCAAAAGAATCCAGAAGCTTGCCAACCTGCTAGTGCGCGTAACGAGGTAATTTCATTTCTTGAAGGTGAAGTGCGCGATCTATCAATCTCTCGCTCTACCTTCGACTGGGGTATTCCAGTTCCGTGGGATACCAAACAGGTTATCTATGTTTGGTTTGATGCATTGTTAAATTACGCAACTGCGGTCGGTTTAGGTGATGATGAAAATAGTGAAGGTGGTAAAAAGTTTGCGAAAACTTGGCCAGCTGATGTTCATCTCGTTGGTAAGGATATTCTTCGATTTCATGCGGTTATCTGGCCAGCTATGTTGATGGCGGCAAAGGTTGAAATTCCAAAGAAGATATTTGCTCATGGTTGGTTATTAGTTGGTGGCGAGAAAATGTCAAAGAGTAAGTTAACTGGAATTGCACCTAGTGATATCACTAAGGATTTTGGCGTAGATGCCTTCAGATATTACTTTTTAAGAGCTATTCCATTTGGTACAGATGGTTCATTCTCTTGGGAGGATATGTCAGCTCGATACACAAGTGAGCTTGCAAATGATTTTGGAAATCTGGCATCTAGATTAATTGCAATGATTGAAAAGTATTGTGAAAATACAATTCCAGCAGTTGCGACTGAGGATTCATTGGCAAAACAATTAGCGCAAACAGTTAAGAGTGCGGATGAGGCAATTTGCGCCCTTGATTTCCAAGGTGGAATTAATGCAATTATGGATTTTTGTAAGCGAATTAACGGCTATGTGACTGAAACAGAACCTTGGAAAGTTGCTAAAGAGCCAGATCGCAAAGTTGAATTAGATGCAATTTTGTATAACACCGCTGATGCGTTGCGTGCCCTTGCAGTTCTGTTACATCCAGTAATGCCAGAGAGCACTGAAAAACTTTGGCAATCACTCGGTGCAAATGCATCTATTGGCAAGATTGCAGATCAGAAAATTTCAGAGGTTGCTCGCTGGGGGCAATTACCTGCCGGCAGTAAAGTTACAAAAACTGATGTGTTATTTCCAAGGTTAGAAGAGAATAAGTAAATGGCGGATCGCCATAACCGTGATATCGATCGACCTGCAGCACCGCTGCCAATTGCATTAAAAACAAAAACGATTGATTCTCACGCCCACCTAGAATTAATTCATAATTCTGAACCAGATTCACCATTAATAAAAGAGGTTTTAGATACCGCCGATAGCGTTGGTATCGACCGAGTTGTGCAGGTTGGATACTCCGCCGAGCAATCAATCTGGTCAGTTAAGTGCGCTGAAGCATTTCCAGGAAGAGTTCTTGCTGCAGTTGCGTTGCATCCAAATGAAGCGCCCGTTGTTGAAGATTTAGAGCGAGATCTTTTAGTAATTGAGGATTTAGCTAAACATCCAAGGGTGCGTGCGATTGGTGAAACTGGCTTAGATTTCTTTAGAACCGCACCTGAACTGCAAGAAAAACAAAGATACTCGTTTCGTCGTCACATAAAAATTGCGAAAGACCATAAGAAAGCATTGATAATTCATGACAGAGATGCTCATCGCGCAGTTTTAGACACATTGCTAGAAGAGGGTGCGCCAGAGAAAACTATTTTTCATTGCTACTCCGGAGATGCACAAATGGCTAAGGAGTGCATTGCTAATGGCTATGTTCTCTCATTTGCCGGCACATTAACCTTTAAAAATGCACCAGAACTGCGTGAAGCGGTTAAGTTAGTTCCAATCGAGCTCTTGTTAGTTGAAACCGATTCACCATTTTTAGCACCTATGCCAAATCGCGGTGCACTAAATACACCGGCGCAAATTCCAAATACATTACGAGCGATGGCGCAAGAACGTGGTGAATCAGAGGATTATTTAGCAGCAGCCATGGCTGAAAATGCACTGCGAATCTTTGGGCAGTTTTAATTGAGTAACTTACTTGGCGCTAGTGAGATCAGAGAGTTAGCAGCAAAGCTTGATCTAAAGCCCACAAAGAAATTAGGGCAAAATTTTGTTGTTGATGCCAATACTTGTCGCAAGATTGTGAAGTTAGCTGATGTCACTAGTACTGATATTGCACTAGAAATCGGACCAGGTCTTGGCTCTTTGACCTTAGCTTTACTTGAAGTTAGTAAAGAGGTTATTGCAATTGAGATTGATCCACGTTTAGCGCAGCAATTACCAATTACTGTAGCTACTCATGGCGTAGAAAGTAACAAGCTAACAGTTTTGACTGAGGATGCTATGCAGGTAACCAAGTTAGATAAAGCACCTGATGTGTTAGTTGCTAATTTGCCTTACAACGTTTCAGTACCAGTCTTATTAAACATATTAGAGTTATTTCCAAGTGTTAAACGTGGTGTTGTTATGGTGCAAAGTGAGGTTGCTGAAAGATTAGTAGCAAAAGCTGATAGTAAAGAGTATGGATCTCCAACCGTGAAAGGTAATTGGTGGGCGGATTTAACTTGGGCCGGAAGTGTTGGTCGCTCAGTTTTTTGGCCAGTTCCAAATGTAGATTCAGCGCTAGTTAGATTTGATCGCCATCCACCGATTGGTTCTGAAAGCCAGCGATTGAAAACCTTTAAAGTAATTGATCACGCATTTGCAAAGCGGCGCAAAATGATGCGCAGTGCACTTAGTGAATTATTCGGTGGTTCAGCACCAGCGCAGGAGGCGTTGATTAAAGCAGGGATTGACCCAACTATTCGAGGCGAAGCATTAACAGTTGAGCAATTTGGGCAGATTGCCCAGCAATTAAGTTAGGAAAGCAATACGCTTTCGTTATATGAAATCCCGCGGTGTAGTAACTCGAGTTCCTGGAAAGGTTAACTTACAACTTTCAGTTGGCCCACTTGGAAGTGATGGCTTTCATGAAGTTACAACTGTTTTCCAAGCAATTTCATTATTTGATGATGTAACAGTTAGTGAAGGCGCCTCTGCTGCTGGCGTAAGTATTTCTATCTCTGGCCAAACTGCGCAGGGAGTTCCAGCTGACTCATCTAATTTAGCAATTAGAGCAGCAAACTTAATGATTAAAGAGTACAAACTGGCGCCAGATTTAGAGATTAAATTAAAGAAAGAGATTCCAGTTGCTGGTGGTATGGCTGGCGGAAGCGCTGATGCTGCAGGTGTAATTGTTGGATTAGATTCATTATTTAATTTAGGCCTTTCAAGAGCTGAGATGGAAAAAATTGCTTCACAAATTGGCAGCGATGTGCCATTTTCATTATCAGGTGGTGTTGCAATAGGAACAGGTCGCGGAGATCAAATCACGCCAGCACTTGCAAAAGGTAGTTACACCTGGGTTCTTGCTTTATCTTCGCAAGGATTATCAACACCTGCGGTTTACCAAGAGTGTGATCGATTGCGCGAAGGATTATCTATTGCCTCACCACAGGTTAGTGAATCATTAATGCAAGCACTTCGTGCCGGAGATGCAAATGCATTAGGTAAATCTTTGCTAAATGATCTACAACCAGCTGCATGCTCTCTTCGTCCTGCCCTGCGTTTAGTTTTAGATGTTGGAATTGATTACGGTGCATTAGGCGGGATCGTTTCTGGATCCGGTCCAACTGTGGCCTTTTTGGTTGCAGATGAGGAGCACGCCATGGATTTAGCAGTTGCATTAAGTTCAAGTGGAGTTGTCTCTTCAATTGCACGTGCTACTGGGCCCGCTCACGGCGCACGAATAATTGATAGTTTTTAAATTGGCTTGTTATAAGGGATAATTCAGGTTCCGCCATTGTGTAGTGGCTAGCACATGAGCCTTTGAAGCTCAGGGTCCAGGATCGATACCTGGTGGCGGAGCCACCAAACCAACAAAGGTTAGGAGATCAAAGTGAGCAAAGTAGAGCTTGCGATTGTCCTAGCAGCGGGTGAAGGCACCCGAATGAAATCCCAAACTGCAAAAGTTTTACATGAAATTGCTGGCAAGAGCATTATTGAAAATGTTTTAGCCGCCGTTAAACCATTAAATCCAAAAGCCACTTCAATAGTTATTGGCGCTCACCGCGAATCAGTCGAAGCACACTTAACATCGATTGCGCCATCAGCTAAAACTGTTTTTCAAGCAACTCGAAATGGCACAGGCGGGGCTGTTCAACTAGCGCTCGCTGAATATAAAGGCGATGGCACAGTTTTGATTTTGGCTGGCGATACCCCATTGCTTACTACTCAAACCTTGACTGAGTTTGTTGACTCACACCTTTCTGGCAAAAATCAAGCATCAGTCTTAACCGCTTTGTTACCAGACCCAACTGGCTACGGCAGAGTTTTACGTGGTGAGAATAATTCAATTTTAAAGATTGTAGAAGAGAAAGATTGCAACGAGTTAGAAGCAGAGGTCGATGAGATCAACACCGGTGTTTACTTGTTCGAGGTTAAGGTACTGCGCGAAGTAATTTCAAAACTTCAGAGCAACAACTCTCAAAAAGAGCTCTACCTCACCGATGTAATTGGGTTGATTAATTCATCTGGTAAAGCAGCATCAGCGGTACTTTCAAATGATTACACAGAAACTTTAGGGATCAATGATCGCTCACAACTTGCTGAGTGCGCAGCAATTATGCGGGATCGAATTAATCACAACCACATGTTAAATGGAGTGACGATTATTGATCCGACAACTACTTGGATTGATTCAGATGTGAAAATAGCTGAAGATGCCACAATTTACCCAGCAACTGCGATCTCTGGAAAGAGTTCGATTGCAAAGGGTGCAATTATCGGGCCGCGAACTACTTTGGTTAATTGCGAGGTAGCAGAAGGTGCTCAGGTTATCGAGAGCTTTGCAACAGATTCAAAGATTGGTAATTCAGCCAAGGTTGGACCTTACTCATACCTTCGTACCGGAACAGTTTTAGCAGCGGAAGCAAAAATAGGTGCATACGTTGAAACGAAAAATTCAACAATTGGTAAGGGATCAAAGGTACCCCATCTTTCATATGTTGGGGATGCACAAATTGGTGAAGGCACAAATATTGGAGCTGCAACCGTCTTTGTAAATTACGATGGTGAAAACAAGCATCAAACTAAGATTGGAAATCAGGTAAGAATTGGTAGCGACACCATGTTGGTTGCTCCTGTATCTATTGGAGATGGCGCCTACACGGCAGCAGGTTCAGTAATCAATGAAGATGTTCCAGCAGGTGCAATTGGAATTGGCCGCGCTCGTCAGACCAATATCTTGGGCTGGGTTCTTCGGAAACGAAAAGGAAGTAAATCAGCAGATGCGGCGAAAAATGCTGGTGCTAGTGAATAATCGCCAACTAGTAGAGTTCAACTAAGCAGTTAAGTTAAGTTGAGATAAGGGAGGGTATGAAATGAATGAAATCCGCTTATCCTCCGAAAAGCGACTGCGCTTATTTACCGGTCGTGCCTATCCAGAGTTAGCAGATGAGGTTGCCGCCGAACTAGGAATTCCAATCACACCAACATCAGCTTATGACTTTGCTAATGGTGAAATATTTGTTCGCTTCGAAGAGAGTGTGCGCGGAAGTGATGCTTTTGTAATTCAAAGCCACAGCGCCCCAGTTAACAAACAAATCATGGAACAGTTAATAATGGTTGATGCGTTAAAACGTGCATCAGCTAAACGAATTACTGTTGTTCTACCTTTCTATGCTTACGCCCGACAAGATAAAAAGCATCGCGGCCGTGAACCAATCTCTGCCCGATTGATGGCGGATTTATTTAAAACAGCAGGTGCTGATCGTCTGATGTGCGTAGATCTTCACACCTCACAAATTCAAGGTTTCTTTGATGGACCAGTAGATCATTTATTCGCCCTTCCACTATTAACAAATTATGTTGGCAGCAAGGTTGATCGAAAGAATTTAGTAATTGTTTCACCAGACTCTGGTCGCGTACGAGTAGCAGAGCGCTGGAGTGAAATGCTGGGTGGAGCTTCGATCGCATTTATTCATAAAACTCGTGATCCAAGAGTTCCAAATGAATCAACCAGTGGCAAAGTTGTTGGTGATGTTAAAGGAATGACTTGCGTAGTAATCGATGACATGATCGACACCGCCGGCACAATCACCAAAGCTGTAGATGCATTAATTGAAGCAGGCGCTAAAGATGTAATTATTGCAGCAACTCATGCGGTTCTTTCTGGACCAGCAGTTGATCGTTTAAAGAAATCTCGTGTATCTGAGGTTGTGGTTACTAATACATTGCCAATTTCAGAGGAAAGTCGCTTTGATAATTTAACAGTGCTCTCAATTGCACCACTTTTGGCACGAGCAATTAAGGAAGTATTTGAGGATGGCTCAGTAACTAGCCTCTTTGATGGCCACAGCTAAAATTTTTTTACTGAAAAATAAAACGCGCCCGTAGCTCAACTGGATAGAGCATCTGACTTCGGATCAGAAGGTTTGGGGTTCGAATCCCTACGGGCGCACGATAACAAGCGAAAAATACGACCTTCTTAAAAATAAATCCCAGTGAATTCATAATTTGGTCTAAAAGTGGTCTAGTAGTTTTTACTAAAAACTTTTAATCCTGTTTTCGTAAGCAGCGACTCCCAAAACTCTCATAATTGAATCCGTGCCACCACTCTAGGAAAGAGAGCCAATTAACCCCGTTTAAGTTTGGGGGCATTAAATGGATTTATTGGAGTCGCTTATTCGGAGTTATTTATACTTTTAGGGGGGGGGAGAATAAAAACACGGCGGGGTATT
>JBILCN010000036.1:0-8557 GCA_044353095.1 Candidatus Nanopelagicus sp. | reverse complement strand
GCTACGTAAGGCATTAATTGAGGAGTTAGGGCTCAAGCCCCGCATTGCCTTTAGCGCGCTACGTATCGCACTTACCGGATCACATATCTCGCCACCATTATTTGAGTCGATGCAATTACTCGGCAAAGAGCGCTCGCTAGCCAGAATTTCAAGCGCAATAACTTCCTAAAATTATTTAAGCCTAAATTTCCAGTTAAATAGATGGTCGGGTATTCTTATCCACTCATAAGCTTTAAAATTTTTGGGGTATGGGGTAATTGGCAGCCCAGCTGATTCTGGTTCAGCTTGTCTAGGTTCGAGTCCTGGTACCCCAGCGATTTATAAAAACTTAATAAGCACGGCTCCGTCGTCTAGTGGCCTAGGACTCTGGCTTCTCAAGCCAGCTACGAGGGTTCGAATCCCTTCGGAGCTACCAAACTTGCTGTACTTAAATTTTCGTTCAATTACTTCGCAGCAAGTGCCTTTGATAATTTATTTGCCGTAGCAACTACAGCGGCTGCATGCATTCGACCAGGTTGGCGACTTAAGCGTTCAATCGGACCGCTAATACTTACCGCAGCAATCACCTTATTATTCGGCCCACGAACCGGTGCTGATACTGATGCAACTCCTGCCTCGCGCTCGCCAACAGATTGTGCCCAACCACGTCGCCTAACCGCGGCTAAATTAACTGCATTAAATTTTGCACCGACTAATCCACGATGCAACTTATCTGGCTCCTCCCAAGCCATCAGGATTTGTGCACCGGAACCGGCTTGCATAGTTAAAGTGGTGCCAACTGGTACTGAATCGCGCAATCCACTCAAACGCTCTGCAGTTGCAACACAAATTCGGGAGTCACCCTGACGTCGATAAAGCTGTGCGCTTTCACCTGTTGCATCCCTTAGTGAAATCAATGCGGGGGCTGCTAAAACCAACAATCTATCCTCACCGGCAGCTGTTGCTAGCTCAGATGAGCGAGCACCTAATACGAAACGACCTGAAAAATCGCGAGAAACTAATCTATGAAACTCGAGTGCTACCGCCAGTCGGTGGGCGGTCGGCCGTGCGATACCAGTTGCGGAAACTAATTCACTAAGTGATCTTGGTCTCGCTTCTAGCGCAGCCAAGATTGCTAGCGCTTTATCTAATACGCCAACACCGCTATTCTTCTTGTCCACACTCTGATAATGCCATCTCATTAATTGAGAAGCAAATTCCGAGAGTTAAGTAAATGCAATTGAATTAGAAGGGAGTAAATTAAGTAAATGGGAAAGACGTTAGCTGAAAAAATTTGGGCAGAACATATAGTTTCGGCCACACCCAATGAACCTGATTTACTTTACATAGACCTTCATTTAATTCATGAGGTTACAAGCCCACAAGCCTTTGATGGCCTTCGCCTTGCAAATCGTAAAGTTCGCCGTCCTGATTTAACTATTGCTACAGAAGATCACAATGTTCCGACATTAAATATTGATAAGCCCATTGCAGATCCTGTTTCTAAATTACAAGTAGATACCTTGCGCAAGAATTGTGCCGAGTTTGGCGTTCGTCTGCACTCATTAGGAGATATTGATCAAGGCATTGTCCATGTAGTTGGTCCACAACTTGGAATAACTCAACCTGGAATGACAATTGTTTGTGGTGACTCCCATACATCAACTCATGGCGCATTTGGTGCTTTAGCTTTTGGTATCGGAACGAGTGAAGTAGAGCATGTGCTGGCTACCCAAACTCTGCCATTGATTCGTCCAAAGACTATGGCGATTAATGTTGAAGGTACTTTAAAACCAGGAGTAACTAGTAAAGATATTATTTTGGCAGTTATTGCAAAGATCGGCACCGGCGGTGGCCAAGGTTATATCTTGGAGTATCGCGGAAGTGCGATCCGTGCTTTGTCGATGGAAGCTCGAATGACAATTTGTAATATGTCGATTGAAGCTGGTGCGCGAGCTGGCTTAATTGCACCAGATCAAACCACTTTTGATTATGTAAAGGGCAAGGCTCATGCACCAGAAGGTACTGACTGGGATGCAGCTTTAATTTACTGGAAAACTTTAACAACTGATTCTGATGCAATCTTTGATGTAGAAGTAAATTTAAATGCAGATGAGTTAGCACCCTTTGTTACTTGGGGAACTAATCCAGGTCAAGGTTTGCCATTAACTGCATCTGTTCCAAATCCGGCAGATATTGCTAATGCAGAGGATCGTGGCGCTGCAGAAAGAGCACTTGAATACATGGGCTTAACCGCTGGCACTCCACTTAGAGATATAAAAGTAGACACCGTATTTTTAGGCTCTTGCACAAATGGGCGAATTGAGGATCTTCGATCTGCAGCCCAAGTTCTGCAGGGAAAGAAGATCGCTAGCTCTCTTCGCTTATTAGTAGTTCCTGGTTCAGCCCGCGTTAGATTACAAGCTGAAGCTGAAGGATTGGATAAAGTATTTTTAGATGCAGGTGCTGAGTGGCGCAGTGCAGGATGTTCAATGTGCTTAGGCATGAATCCTGATCAACTAGCAGTGGGTGAGCGAGCAGCGTCTACTAGCAATCGAAATTTTGAGGGCCGACAAGGAAAAGGTGGCCGAACTCATTTAGTAAGCCCATTAGTTGCAGCGGCGACTGCGATTAAGGGAACTCTAGCTTCGCCGGCGGATTTATAAATGGAGAAGTTTGTAAAACACATCGGCAGCGCACTTCCGCTACGACGTAGCAATGTTGATACCGACCAGATCATCCCTGCCGTTTACCTAAAGCGCATTACAAAAAGCGGATTTGAGGATGGCTTATTTGGTGCCTGGCGCAATTATCCAGAGTTTGTTTTGAATCAACCACAATATAAGGGTGCAACTATTTTGGTGGCAGGCCCTGATTTTGGAACTGGTTCATCCCGTGAGCATGCGGTTTGGGCGCTACAAAATTATGGATTTAAAGTTGTTTTATCAAGCCGTTTTGCAGATATTTTTCGGGGCAACTCTCAAAAAGCTGGGCTACTAACAGTTATTTTGCCGCAGGAGGCGATTGAGAAAATTTGGCAAACCATTGAAACCAAGCCTGAAACTCAAATAACTGCAGATCTTGAGAGTAAAACAATCTCTTATGAGGGTGTGACTTTAAAGTTTGAGATCGATGATTACACCCGTTGGCGATTGATGGAGGGGCTGGATGACATCGGCCTAACCTTTACTAAAATTGATAAGGTCTCTGAGTTTGAGTTAAAAAGAGCGGTTTTTAAGCCTAAAACGCTACCAATTAAGCAGCAATAACTCTAAAGTTATTATTTAGAGTTATTAAAAATCCTTCGCAAATGCTCTAAAACCATTATTTTTTAATGGTTTTGCGTATTAATCAATCATTATTTCTGTTGCGACACACCGATTTGGATGACAACCATTTTTTTACTCACCCCTTAGATTAACCCTTAGTTAAGCAAATGCTTAATCTTTTACACGTAAATAAGGGGATTTAATGAACAAGGCCCAGTTCATCGCTTACTTAGCACCACAATTTGGTGACAGTAAGAAGGAAGCTGCACGTGCAGTTGAAGTTGTATTTGATGCGATCGTTCGCAACATCTCAAAAGGTGAAGATGTAATGATCAATGATTTCGGTAAGTTTAAGAAGGTTGACCGCCCAGCACGTAAAGGCCGTAACCCTTTTACTGGCGAAACAATTCAAATTAAAGCTAGCAAGAAGGTTCGCTTCCTTGCTGCAAAAGGTTTGAAGGATGTTATTTCTGGCGCAAAGAAGCTAGGCGCGGCACCAGTTGCTCCTGCAAAAGCTGCACCAGCTAAAGCCAGCAAGCCTGCAAAGGCTAAGAAGGTAAGCAGAACAAAGAAGGCTGTTAAGAAAGCTAAGCCAGCCAAGAAAGCAAAAAAGCGTCGCTAAAAAAAGTAAGTAATTTAAACAGGGTCTCGATATGAGGCCCTGTTTTTTTACGCTCAAAATCACCGCTTTTATGATGATGTAAGTATCCGTCGTAGAATTTGATGGTGTCCACGGCGATGAAGATTTCCTATGATCCACCGACTGGCAAACCGCTTGGTGTAACTAGTTGGTTTAGATTCGGTGCAAATACTTTGCGTCCACTACTTAATCTAATTGCCAAACGAGATTGGCGCGGTGCTGAAAACCTGCCTACTAGCGGGGCCGCCATCGCTGTTAGCAATCACATCTCTCATATTGATCCATTTGTCTTTACCCATTTCCTTTACAACAATGGTCGCGCTGTCCGATATCTAGGCAAGGCATCCGTATTTAAAATCCCTCTTTTCGGCAGATTGTTGTTGGGTGCTGGGCAAATTCCAGTAGAGCGAGAGAGTGCAAACGCATCCGATGCACTCCAACATGCAATTGCTTTTTTGAAGGCTGGCCACTTACTTGGCGTTTATCCAGAAGGCACCTTGACTCGAGATCAGAACTATTGGCCAATGAAGGGAAAAACTGGGATTGCCCGATTAGCAATCATTTCCCAAGTGCCGGTAATTCCATGCGCCCAATGGGGAGCGCAGAAAATTTTGCCAGCTTACGGAAAAGTACCGAAACTATTTCCGCGTACCAAGGTGTCGGTAGTTGCTGGAACACCGCTTGATTTTTCAAAGTGGTATGGCAAGGAGAATGATCCAGTGGCATTGGAAGAGGCAACCGCATTTGTAATGAAAGCGATCACAAATTTGCTAGAAGAGATTCGCGGTGAGCGCGCGCCCGCGGAAATTTTTGATCCCAAAAAATCTGACCTGCCACGTATCGGAAATTTCAAAAAGGGTAAGAGATGAAAAAAGTAGCAATCTTAGGATCTGGTGCGTGGGGAACCACACTTGGTCAGGTCATGTGCGATTCAGGACAACAGGTTTTAATTTGGGGCAGAAATAAAAAGGTTGTTCGTGAGATCAATCGCCGTAATTCAAACCGCAGATTTTTAAAGGGAATTGATTTACCACCACAATTAAAAGCTACAACTGATATCAAAGCAGCCCTCGAGTTTGCAGAGGTAATTGTTCTCGCTATTCCAGCGCAAACTCTGCGAGAAAATCTTGAAGCATGGAAAACCTTCTTTCCGGCCAATGTTCCTGTAATTAGTACTTTAAAAGGTATTGAAGTTGCGACTCAATTTAGAATGACCGAGGTTGTCCAAGAGGTGTTGGCAATTGATAAATCAAGATTGGGCTTAATTACTGGACCAAATTTGGCTTATGAAATAATTGCACGACAACCAGCGGGTGCAGTTGCTGCCTCTGAAAACCCTCAGATAATCGCATTGATGGAGAAGTTGTTTACAACCGAGTACTTTCGAATTTATCCATCAGCAGATTTAATTGGTTGCGAGTTTGCGGGCGCAGCTAAAAGTGTAATTGCACTGGCGGTAGGTATGGCAGTTGGCATGAATTACGGTGAGAACACCCAAGGATTAATGATTACACGTGGTCTTTCTGAAGTTGCAAGGCTTGGTGGTGCATACGGTGCTAATCCACTTACATTTTTAGGTCTTGCTGGCATCGGCGACTTAGTTGCAAGTGCGCAATCACCGTTGTCTCGTAATCGAAGCTTTGGCGAAATTCTTGGTAAATCTGGCTCGATCACAAAGGCCAGACAACAGAGTGTAAAAACAGTTGAAGGAGTTCCATCTGCTGGTGCGATGCTTGAACTCGCACATCGAGTTGGAATTGAAGTACCGATTATTGAAGCGGTATCTGATGTTGTTGCTGGCACATTAACGCCAAAGGGAGCGATGAATCGCTTAATGACAATCTCAATCAAGGCGGAGATTTAATGGCTAAAAAACGGGTCGCCATTATTTGTGGTGGAAAAAGCAGCGAACATGAAATTTCCTGTGTTTCAGCAGGCGGAGTTTTATCAGCGATTGATACAAATAAGTTTGAAGTGGTTTTAATCGGAATCACCAAAGGTGGAAAGTGGTTGTTACTTCCCACAGACACTACCTTCACAATCATTAACGGAGCTCTGCCTCAGGTACCAGAGACCGGAGTTGAGGTTCAGGTAAGCAATAACTCCTTACAAGCAGGTGGCAAGGACTTAGCAATTGATGTGGTGTTTCCAGTTCTGCATGGACCTTACGGTGAAGATGGCACTATTCAAGGTCTATTAGAAATGATCAATCTTCGCTACGTTGGCTCTGGTGTGCTGGCTAGTGCTGTAAGTATGGATAAATCATTTGCAAAACCAATTTTTGCAGCCGCTGGATTAAAAGTAGCGCCAGGCATGGTTGTTACATCAAACTCCTTCACACTGGCAAGTAATTTAAGTTATCCATTATTTGTTAAGCCAGCTCGAAGTGGTTCAAGTCGCGGAACTACAAAGGTTAAAAATGAGGTTGAGCTAAAAAATGCTGTGGCGTTCGCTCTTGAATTTGATACCAAGGTTTTAATTGAGTCGGCAATCATCGGCCGAGAAATTGAGTGCGCAGTGTTGCAAACAGATGGGAAAAGTATTGCCTCACCAGTTGGCCAGATTTCAATCGATGAGAAGTATGAATTTTATGATTTCACCGCTAAGTATTTAGATAACTCAATGCAGTTACTGTTCCCAACTGATTTACCAACTGGTGTTGAAGCAAAGATTCAGGCAGATGCAATCAAGGCGTTTAATGCTGCAGGGTGTGAAGGATTGGCACGAGTTGATTTCTTTTATTCAAATGACGGGGAAATTATCATTAATGAGATCAACACTATGCCTGGCTTTACACCACCTTCGGTTTACCCAAAGTTGATTGAAAGATACGGAATCTCATATCAAGAGTTAATCACTGAGTTAATAACCACCGCTTTAACGCGCTCTGCAAATATCACCCGCTAAAAATGGATGGTGTTTTAGAAAAGGCAGCAGTAAAACGTGTTGCGCAAGCTTTAAATGATCATCAGATGGCTGGTCAGATCAAGGTTTTATCTGATTCAGCAAGGAGTGCAGCAGAAGCGGCGTCTGCATTAGGAGTTGAAGTTGGACAAATTGCATCATCAATTTTATTTAAATTACCTGATAATTCACCTTTGTTAGTTATTACCTCCGGCCGACATCGAGTAAACACCGATTTAGTTGCTAAGAGTTTAAATCTTTCAGAGCTTGGCCGAGTAGATGCTGATTATGTTAAAGAGATATCTGGATTCTCAATCGGTGGCGTTGCACCTATTGGTTGGTTAAATCCAGCAACGATAATTATTGATGAAGCACTAAATGATTACGAAGTTGTGTGGGCCGCAGCCGGACATCCACATGCGGTCTTTCCAACTACTTACTCTGAACTAGCAGAGATTACAAAAGCCCGATCAATGCGGGTTGCAGAGTAAGTAGGGATTAAAAAGTTGTAACTGGGCAGGTAAGAGTTCTGGTTATGCCAGCAACTGCTTGTACTTTTGCCAAAACTGTACGACCTAGATCTTCCATGCTTGGCGCCTCTGCGCGCATGATTACATCATAAGGACCAGTAACGCCTTCAGCTAAAGTTACGCCAGAGATTGCAGAGACTGCTTTTGCAACACTTGATGCTTTACCAACCTCAGTTTGAATAAGAATGTATGCCTGTACTGACATTTCTTGCCTTTCCTTAATCTAAATTACGTACTAACTAGGTTCATCGATGAACCAGTTACGTAATAAAGGGTAGCCTATAGCGAAGCAATTGGGGAGAGGTAATTTGAGCGCATCAGAGGAGCAGATAATCGATCAGTTAAAGCGATTATTCGCCAGCAATTTTCCGACAGAGGTTGAGATTGGTATCGGTGATGATGCTGCGGTTTTACTTGGTATAAAGAATAAATTAGTAGCAACCACAGATATGGCGGTTGAGGATGTTCACTTTAATTTAGGTTGGTCCACCCCTTTTGAAATCGGCGCCAAATTAACCACTGCTAATTTGGCAGATATCTTTGCGATGGGTGCTGTGCCTAAATACCTTCTTGTAGCAGCCGCCTTGCCAAGCCAGGTTAATGAAGAGTTTATATCAGAGCTAGCAAAAGGAATTAGATCGGTCGCAGATAAATTTAATGTGGCAGTTGTTGGTGGAGATTTAAGTAAATCTGCAAAGGTTGTTTTAACCATCACTGCTTTTGGAGATCTAGTAGGTGCGGCAATAACCAGAAATGGCGCAAAGGTAGGGGATCAGATTTATGTAAGTGAGTTACCTGGATTATCAGCTGCCGGTTTTGCCATCTTAACTAGGCAGTTAGATCGTCCTCGCTATGTAGTTCAAGCCCATCTAAATCCGAAGTTATCTGCACCTAGCCAATTGATTGAAGTAGCAAGTGCGATGTGCGACATTAGTGATGGTATTTCAATTGATGGTTCAAATATTTCTAAAGCTTCTAATGTTAATTTTTCATTAAATAAAGAGTTAATCTCGGCAGCCAAAGCTTTTAGTGATTTAGCTGAGCTAGCAACTGAGTTGAATGAGGATGTTTTTGATTGGATTTTAAATGGTGGAGAAGATCATTTCTTTTTGGCTACCGTTAATCCCAAAGATGTTTCTGGATTATCGGCAATAAAAATAGGTGAGGTTGTTGCTGGCGATGGGAAGGTTTTGCTAGACGGTAAAGAAATTAAAAGAGCCGGGTATCAGCACTTT
>JBILCN010000008.1:0-37410 GCA_044353095.1 Candidatus Nanopelagicus sp. | reverse complement strand
GTATTAATTAACGAACCGCTTTGCCAGCCTTCAAGCATGATGCGCATACATTTTGACGACGTGATTGGCCATTGATAAAGGTACGAATCTTTTGGATATTTGGATTCCATCGACGACGCGTAGCGCGCTTTGAGTGAGATACATTGTTTCCAAAGCTTGGGCTTTTGCCACATAGATCGCAGATTGAAGACACTTTTTCTTACTCCCTTAAACTTAAATCTTATTTGAAGGCGAAAGATTACCTTGCAGGCGCATTAATTGGCTAATCGGGTGGGTATTTACGCAGGGATGACCTTGCTTCATTAGATACTTCCTCTATGGCCACCCTAGAAACTCGAATCCTAAATATCCTCGGGGATCGCACGGCTGCAGTTCTAGAAAAATCCTTTGGCATCACCACAGTAAATGAGTTGTTACGTCATTACCCAAGAAGGTATGAGGTGCGTGGTGAGTTAACAGATATCTCAACATTGTTAGCAGAG
The DNA here is from genome assembly GCA_044353095.1 of Candidatus Nanopelagicus sp. Lineage (GTDB taxonomy): Bacteria > Actinomycetota > Actinomycetes > Nanopelagicales > Nanopelagicaceae > Nanopelagicus. The sequence continues at coordinate 36,928 of JBILCN010000008.1, read as the reverse complement.
GATGAAGTAACGATTTTGGCGCAAATCGAAAGAGTTAGCCTGCGACGAGCAAATGGTAAGAATATTCTGGAAGTAATTGTTACTGATGGAAGTGCGAATTTATCCCTTACCTTTTTTAATCAAGCATGGCGCGAGAAAGAGTTAAAGGCTGGACGGGTTGGCTTATTTGCTGGCAAGGTTGGCGTTTTTAAGGGAAAGCGTCAGCTCTCACATCCTGATTATCAAATGGTGCCAGATGGTGATGATGTTGATGCAGCGGTAGCCGAGTTTGCTGGAAAGTTCCTACCGGTCTATCCAGCAACGGCAAAACTGCCTTCCTGGAAGGTTATGCAGTGCATGAAGTTAGTTACTGATTCCTTAGATGAGATCACCGATTATCTGCCAACTGAGTTAATTACCAAACATAAATATCCAACCTTAAAACAAGCCTTTATTGATATTCACCAACCTAAAGAGTTAATCAATGCTGAGCAGGCTCGATTGCGATTAACCTTTGATGAAGCGCTCCTATTGCAATTGTTGTTAGGTCAGCGTCGCGCCGAGATTGTTAAATTAAGTACAAAAAATCGCACACCCAACACGCCAGTTTTGGTAAAAGCTTTCGAGGATAGATTGCCATTTAAATACACCGCCGGCCAGCAATTAGTTAATGAGGAGATTGCCAAAGATCTATCAAATAAGTATCCGATGCATCGCTTGCTACAAGGTGAGGTAGGTTCAGGTAAAACAGTTGTGGCCTTACGTGCGATGTTATCGGTGGTTGATTCAGGCGGTCAGGCAGCATTGCTTGCTCCCACAGAAGTTTTAGCCCAACAACACTTTAGAACAATAAAGAAATTACTTGGTGAGTTAGCAGAGCTTGGCACATTGCAATCTGGTGAAATTGCAACCAGCATTGAACTTCTAACTGGATCAATGAGTGCGGCTACAAAACGTGCAATCCATGCCAGGTTAGCAAGTGGTGAAATTGGAATTGTCATTGGTACACACGCATTAATGTCAGATGGTGTTGAGTTTGAAGATCTAGGACTAGTGGTAGTAGATGAACAACATAGATTTGGTGTCGAACAACGAGATGCGCTGCGCATGAAAGCAAAGGAGCCACCTCACTTATTGGTAATGACAGCAACACCAATTCCAAGAACTGTGGCAATGACCGTCTTTGGCGATTTAGATATTTCAACTTTGCGAGAGTTACCTGGTGGCAGAGCTCCAATTCAAACTCATTTGATTCCAGTTTTAGAGAAACCACATTATCTAGATCGTGCATGGGAAAGAGTTCGCGAAGAGGTTGGCAAGGGCCATCAGGTTTATATCGTTGCACCTCGAATTGTTAACCCAGATAAGAAATTAACAGAACGTGAAATGCATGCAGCGCAAATGTTGGGTGAGGAGTTTTTAGATAATCAAAATATGACGGCGGTAGAGGAGTTAGCACCTGACCTGGCAACAGGTGCACTTAAAGGATTAAAGATTGCCATGTTGCATGGTCGTCAAAGCAGTGATGAGAAAGAACAAACAATGACCGCTTTTGCCAGTGGTGCTATTGATGTTTTAGTTGCCACAACGGTAATTGAAGTTGGTGTTGATGTACCAAATGCATCGATGATGGTGATCATGGATGCCGAACGCTTTGGTGTCTCACAATTACATCAGTTGCGTGGGCGAGTGGGCAGAGGCGGTGTACCTGGACTTTGCTTGCTAGTTACTGCTGCGCCAGAGCAAACACCAAGCATGGAGCGATTAATTGCGGTTTCACAAACATTAGATGGCTTCGAATTAGCCAGAATCGATCTTGAACAGCGCAAAGAGGGAGATGTACTTGGCTCATCACAATCGGGCGGTAAATCTCATCTGCGTTTGCTGCGAGTTTTACGTGATGAGGATTTAATTGAAAGCGCACGAGAGGATGCATTAGATTTACTTAAATCAGACCCAACTCTTTCAAAGCATGTTGAATTACTATCCGAGGTAGCGAAGTTAAGGGATCAAGAGTCATCAGCATTTATGGATAAATCATGAGTATGCGAATTATTGCTGGCGTTGGAAAGGGCCGTAAATTATTTTCACCACCCTCAATTACTAGACCAACCTCTGACCGTGCACGAGAGGGATTGTTTTCATCCCTGATATCTACTTTCGGCACCCTAGATGGCCTGCACTTTTTAGATTTATTTGCTGGATCCGGCGCGGTTGGAGTCGAAGCTTTATCCAGAGGTGCCGGCTTAGTTGAATCAATTGAAAGCAACTCAGAGAGTGCCCAAGTTTGTGAAAAAAACTTTGAATTGTTATTAAATCAACCAAATCTAGGAAAGTTTAAAGTTCATGAAACCACTACATTTGAGTACATTAATCATTTAGCAAATAAGCAGTTCGACATTATTTTCTTAGATCCACCATATGATGTAACAAACATTGAGATCGAGAAAATATTAAAGAAAATACTGAGCAATAATTTGCTGGGAAAATTTGGTGTAATCGCAATTGAACGAGATGCCAAAGGCGCTGTATTCACCTGGCCAAATGGATTGCAAGAGGTGAAGGTGCGTTCATATGGCCAAGGGGCGATTCATTACGGCTCCCATGCTGATTAATAATTCCATTTGAGGTTGGGAATGGCTAACTTGCCATTTACTTGCTAGCGTTTTGCTTATGAGACGAGTTGTATGTCCTGGATCCTTTGATCCAATCACAAATGGCCACTTAGATATTATCAAGCGAGCCAGCTCTTTATTTGATGAGGTTGTTATTGCGGTTTTAGTAAACCAAACCAAAAGCTCACTTTTCACAGTAGATGAAAGAATTGAAATGATTAAAGAGGTGACTTCAAATTACAAGAATGTTTCAGTGGATTCTTGGAGCGGATTGCTAGTTGATTACTGCAAATCAAATCAGATCGCAACGATTGTTAAAGGCTTACGAGCAGTCAGCGATTTTGATTACGAACTGCAGATGAGTCAGATTAATCTGCAGTTGCAGGGTGTTGAAACCCTGTTTATGGCAACCGCACCATCTCACTCATTTTTATCATCTTCCCTTGTGAAGGAGATTGCAAGTAACGGCGGCGATGTTTCAGCGTATATACCGGCAGCAATTGTAAGTAAGTTAAAATCTAGAGTTGCCAAAACAAGTTAATTAGCAGAAAGAGGAGAGCCAAATGGATGTAATTGATAATATCGAAGCAGCAATCGCTGCGGTAGAAGAGGCCCGCTCAGTCCCACTATCTGCCTCCTGCGTAATCCACCGAGGAGAGATGCTAGAACTACTTGAAAACATTAAGGCGTCATTTCCAAATGATTTAGCAAAGGCGATCACAATCTTGCGCCAACAGTCTGAAATTATCGAAAGTGCGAATCAGCAATCAGATTCAATAATTGCTCAAGCACGCGATGAGGTTTCTCGATTGGTTGAGCAGACAGCAATTGTTACTGCCGCTAAAAAAGAGTCGGCCAAAATAATTTCAGAGGCAACTGCTGAGGGCAAAAAAGATAAAGAGGAGATAGAGGCGTATATTGATTCACGCCTAGCTAATCTTGAGGTTATTTTAAATAAAACACTTGATGTAATCAGCCGAGGTCGCGAAAAGCTTGCAGGCGCTGATCCAAAACAGGCGCTGTCTGATCTAAAAGATCGGTAACTAAATGGCTAGATCAGTCTTTATGTTTAATACCCATGACTTGCCGCATCGCGCTGGTGAGATGCGTGAGTATCAGTTATCGCTGCCACTTACTGAAGCTATTGGCGTTGATTTACTTTCAATTAAACCTGCACAAATCATTTCAGTAGAGCTAAGAATTACTTCCGTTGACGAAGGTGTATTAGCAACAGGTGAGCTAACAGCTCTTGCAACTGGTGAATGTGGTCGATGCCTTGATCCAATTAATTGGCCAATTGATGAAGCATTTACCGAACTTTTCTACTATGAAACCGCTGCCAGCAGAGCAGTAGAAAAAGGAAAGAAGGGTGGAAAAAACTCCGCCAAAAAAGAGGAGAAAAAAGATATTGATTTAGAGGCTGATGAGTTAACTTTTATGATTGGCGATGAAATTGATTTAGAGTTACCGATTAGAGATGCTGTAATTCTTAATTTACCTGTTAACCCTTTATGCAGTGATGAGTGCCCGGGGTTGTGCCAAGGGTGCGGTGAAAAATGGATTAACTTGCCTGATGATCACGCCCACAACCCTGAAGATCCAAGATGGGCCGCACTCAAAGGTTTAAATCTCTAGATTTACGCAGGACAAAGCGGGCGTTTTTACAAGATCGCATTTTTCCTAGATAATTCTCATCTACTACTGGGAGTTTGAGTAGCTACTAAAAACATTATTTAAAGGAGTCCTGATCATGCCAGTACCAAAGCGAAAAATGTCGCGAGCACGCACTCGCTCACGTCGAAGCATGTGGAAGACAACTCCAGCAAATTTAGCAACATGTGAACAATGTCAGTCACCAAAGTTGCAACACACTGCTTGTCCTACATGTGGAACATATAACCGCCGCCAAGTTCTAGAGGTTTAATCTGTACTCTCGCCTAACTGAGCAACTCGGAATTGCGGTTAAGGATGAGTTGCTACAACTTGCATTAACTCACCGCTCATTTTCATATGAAGCAGGTGGACTACCAACTAATGAACGTATGGAATTTCTTGGAGATGCCGTTCTTGGCTTAGTTGTTACCGATGAACTTTATGAAAAATTTCCAGATTTAGATGAGAGTCGCTTAAGTCCACTTCGTTCCGGTGTTGTAAATATGCGCGCCCTTGCTCAAATAGCGCGCGAAATTAACTTAGGTGAGTATTTGCGAATTGGAAAAGGTGAGGAATCTACTAATGGTCGAGATAAGAACTCGATTTTAGCGGACTCATTTGAAGCACTAGTAGGTGCCATTTATTTAGAGCATGGATACACAAAAAGTGCAGAAGTAATTTTAAGATTACTTGGTCCATTAATTGATGCAGCGCAAAATTCTGGTGCAGCACTTGATGGCAAAACTGCACTACAAGAGTTGGCAGCCTCAATTGGTTTTACATCACCAGAGTATGAGATTGGCGAGTCAGGCCCAGATCACGACAAGAGTTTTACTGCAGTTGCGGTTTTAAGTGGTGAGCGCTTTCCACAAGGTATCGGAAAGAGCAAGCGAGAAGCAGAACAGGCGGCAGCTAAATTAGCTCATGAGGTACTAGCAACTCGTAAAAGATAAAAATGCCGGAGTTACCAGAGGTTGAAACCGTACGAGCAGGGCTTGCAAAGTATGTAATTGGCAAAAAGATTCTAAATGCCTCAACTCACCATCCCAGAGCACTTAAGCCAGCCTCAATTGCTCCGGTTTCAGCATTAATTGGTAGCAAAATCCTTGATGTAAAGCGACGAGGTAAATTTCTTTGGCTATCGCTGGATCGCCCAATCTGTCTGGTTGTGCACCTTGGCATGAGTGGGCAGTTACTAGTACAACCAACTGCAGCAAATGCGCAAAAACACATGCGAGCACAATTTGGTTTATCAGCTGGCAGATTTAGCAAGGCCAGTAATCAGATTAGATTTGTTGATCAGCGCACCTTTGGTTGGGTAAGTGTTGAAGAGTACGTTGGTGATGTACCTAGCTCTGTTTCACATATTGCACTAGATCCCTTTGAAGCAAAGTTTGACCTGGCAGCATCAATTGCAAAGATAAAAAAGCGAAAATCTGCGATAAAGCCGACCTTATTAAATCAGGAAATAATTAGTGGGATTGGAAATATTTATGCTGATGAGGCGTTGTGGCGCAGCAAGATTCATCCAGAGATAATTTGTGAGGATCTAACTAAGGCAGAGATAAAGCGAGTCATAAATTGTGCGATTGAGGTAATGCAGGCGGCCATTTCAGCTGGCGGCACCTCATTTGATGAACAGTATAAAAATGTAAATGGCGAGAGTGGCTACTTTGAAAGATCCCTTGCTGTGTATGGCCAAGAGGGTGAACCATGCCCCAGATGTGGCAGCGCTATCGTCAGAATTGCCTTTGCTAATCGTTCATCACACCTTTGCCAGCGTTGCCAGCGGTAAGTAGCGGTAATTTCGAGCAGTTTTTGGATAGGTTGCGCCTATGTATTTGAAGAGTATGAATCTAAAGGGGTTTAAATCCTTCGCCTCTTCGACCACTCTAAATTTCGAGCAGGGCATAACCTGCGTAGTCGGTCCAAATGGTTCTGGAAAATCAAATGTAGTTGATGCCCTCTCCTGGGTAATGGGTGAACAAGGCGCCAAATCATTACGTGGCGGCAAAATGGAAGATGTAATTTTCGCCGGCACCAGTGGACGTGCACCTCTTGGCCGAGCAGAGGTCTCAGTAACAATTGATAATGCCGATGGCGTTTTACCAATTGATTTTACCGAAGTAACCATCACTCGTGTGTTGTTTAGAAATGGTTCATCTGAATATCAATTAAACGGAGAAACAACTCGTTTACTAGATATTCAAGAGTTACTGAGTGATAGCGGTATTGGCCGAGAGATGCATGTGATTGTCGGACAAGGACAATTAGATGCAATTCTGCTGGCTAATCCAGAGGAGCGCCGAGCCTTTATTGAAGAGGCGGCCGGCGTATTAAAGCATCGAAAGCGTAAAGAAAAAGCAATTAGAAAATTAGATTCAATGCAAACGAATTTGGCACGTATTCAAGATTTAACGGTTGAACTTCGACGACAATTGAAACCACTTGGCAAGCAAGCCGAAGTTGCTCGTAAAGCCTCGGTAATTCAATCTGATGTTCGTGATGCAAAACTGCGGCTATTAGCGGATGATCTAATTACCTTAAAAAACTCTTCAAGTGTGGAGGAGGCGGATGAAAACTCATTGCGCGCTCGCAAAGAGGTAGTTGAATCTGAATTAGAAGGCATGCGATTGCGCGAAGAGCAGCTTGATTTAAACTCTGCCACCGAGAATCCATTATTAGTAAAAGCGCAAGAAAACTTTTATCGATTAACAGCACAACGCGAGAAGTTTCGCGGTATTCAAAATCTTGCTTCAGAGCGTGCTCGATTTTTATCAGAAGAGGCAGAAGAGGCTAGATCTGCCGGCCGTGATCCAGATGCACTTGATGCTGAAGCGCAAATTCTTCGAAGTGAACAACAAGGCTTTGAACGAGATCTTAATGCTGCGCAATCACAATTATTTATTGATACAAATGCACTAAAGGAGATTGAAGAAAAACTATCTCTTGAAGAAAGTTCAGTATCCGCATCCCTTCGAGCCATTGCCGACCAACGCGAAGGTACTGCTCGACAAGAGGGTCACATCAACGGTTTGAAATCTAGAATTGATGCAACAAATGCTGAAGTAACTCGATTAACAACTGCACTCAATGAAGCAAACTCAAGACTTAAGGGATACCAAGAGGATTTTGCTTTATTAGAAACACAGATTGCAAGTGTTGGCGCAGCTGAACCTGGACTTGATTCGCAATTTGAAAATGCGAAAAATGAGTTGGCAAGCGTGCAAAGCCTTTTTGAGCAGGTTAAAGAGCGTCGTGATGCAGCAGAAAAATTACGTGCTGGCTCACTTGGTCGCTTATCTGCATTTAAAGAGATCGTAGATCTTGTTCGTGGTTCAGCTAATCCAGATTTGATTGCAAAGGTCGATTCCTTGACCGCCTCCTCAGAGAGTGAGGTAAGTAAGTTATCTGCAGATTGTGATCGAATTAAATTTGAGATTACTTCAGCTCAGGATGTAATCAATGCAGCGCAATCAATTTACGACCAACTGCTAGCAAAACTAAATGAATCCGATGCGCGGATGAATGGCTTGGCAGAGCAGATGGCAGTTGCCGGACAGAATGTGAAGAGTGCGCATGCGGAGATCGAACGTTTAGTTTTATCAATTACCGAGGCAACTGGTCAACGCACATCTGATGAACGTGATTTAACCGCTGCAATTTCACAATTTGAATCACAATCTGAGCCACGCGAGCCAGACCTAACTCATCTTGAAGATCTAAGAACTCAAGTTTCTAATGCTCGATCAAAAGAGGTTGAATCACGTTTGCATCTTCGAACCGTTGAAGAGCGAATAACAGCAATTTCACAACGTGCGCAAGCATTAGAAGATGCAGCTCAAGGCGAGCGAGATTCTGCAAGTAAAGCGATCTCAAGAAGAGATGCTCGCGCAAAGGCAGCAATCACTGCGCAACAAATAGCAGATGCAGCATATGAAGCACTAATACAAATCGAATCATCTATATCCAGAGCTGGTACCGAACGAGAGCGATTAGAGCAATCTCGAACCCAACGCGAAGGTGAAATCTTAAGCATTCGTGGTGCAAGTCGAGAGTTGGCAATTGAGCTTGAGCGATTAACTTCAAGTGTTCATAAGGATGAGATTGCCAGAGCAGAGCAACGCCTTCGAATTGAGCAATTAGAGATCAAGACGGTAGAAGAGTTAGGCGTAGATGTTGCAACTTTGATCAATGAGTACGGCCCTAACAATGATGTACCAACATTTATAGAGAATGAAGAGGGTGAGTTTGTACCTGGAGAGTTGATTCCATATCGCCGGGAGCAACAAGAGAAGCGATTGGCACAAGCAGAGCGCTCATTAACTTTGCTCGGAAAGATTAATCCACTTGCCCTAGAAGAGTATTCATCGCTGGAAGAGCGGCTTCGTTACCTTGCCGAACAACTAGAGGATTTGAAGAAAACTAAACGAGATCTTCTAGAAATTATCAAAGAGGTAGATGATCGGGTTCAAGAGATATTTACCCAAGCTTATGAAGATACCGCTCGTGAATTTGAATTAGTTTTCGCCAGATTATTCCCAGGCGGAGATGGCCGTTTAATTTTGACCAATCCATCAGACATGTTGACTTCAGGTGTCGATGTTGAAGCGCGACCACCAGGAAAACGAATAAAACGTTTATCACTTCTATCGGGCGGTGAGCGATCACTTGTTGCGGTTGCATTGCTGATTGCAATCTTTAAAGCTCGCCCTTCACCGTTCTATGTAATGGATGAGGTCGAAGCAGCACTTGATGACACAAACCTAGGAAGGTTACTTGGCGTTTTTGAAGAGCTTCGTGAAAAATCACAGTTGATTGTAATTACCCACCAAAAGCGAACAATGGAGATTGCAGATGCCTTGTACGGAGTAACGATGCGCGGTGATGGCGTATCTGAGGTTATATCGCAACGTATTCGCGAAGTTGATGCTGTTTCTTAAAGTTTAACTGATGAGTTTGTTTAAGCGTTTATTTAATGCGGTTAAAAGTGGATCAGTCACTGAATCGCAATGGGATGAGATTAGAAGCAGTTTAATTGATTCAGATCTTGGAGTTAATTTAGTCGATCAGATAATCGCAGTGGCGAAGAAAAGTAAGCCCGATGATGCAAAGAGTGCGATTACAAATGAAATTACAAGTTGGCTCAGCTCTAAATCAAGAGAGATCACACCTGGTAAGGCTGGCTTAAATCCAGTTTTACTGGTGGGAATTAATGGAACTGGAAAAACGACAACAACTGCAAAGATTGCAAATTTTCTGCAGAAAAGTAATTACCAAGTAATGCTAGCGGCGGCGGATACATTTCGAGCAGCGGCGGTTGATCAGTTACAAAGCTGGGGCAAGCGGTTAGATGTTCCAGTTATTGTTGGCAAACCAAATAGTGATCCAGCAGCTCTCGTTTTTGAAGCAACTAAGGCAGCAATTGAAGCAAAGATTGATTTCTTGCTGATTGATACCGCTGGTCGATTACACACCAAAGTAGATTTAATGGATGAACTTGAAAAGGTAATCAGAGTGATTGAGAAGCAGATTCCGATAACGGAGATTCTCTTAGTAATTGATGCAACTACCGGGCAAAATGCAATTGCTCAAGCAAAGAGTTTCATAGCTTTGGCACCAATCACCGGATTTGTGATCACTAAATTAGATGGCAGTGCAAAGGGTGGGGTAGCGCTAGCTATTGAGCGGGAGAGTGGGTTGCCGATCAAATTCATTGGGACTGGCGAGGCCATAGGGGATTTACAGGCCTTTAATTCCACGGAATACATAAACTCACTTTTCAATTAACAAGGATTTAACACAACACCACTTTTTGTGATCTAACGGAAACCATATCGGTGAGCGCCTGTAACTCCACCAGGTGATGATTTGCCCCATCTCAACGAGGAGAAACTCCCAACAATCGGGGAAATATGACAGAGGTAGTTTTAAATTCTGGTGATACCGCTTGGGTATTAGCCAGCAGTGCTTTGGTTTTACTTATGACACCAGGACTTGCCCTATTTTACGGCGGCATGGTTCGTGCAAAAAGTGTTTTGAATATGATGATGATGTCACTAGTCACCATCGGAGTTGTTAGCGTCCTTTGGGTAATTTATGGTTTCAAATTAGCTTTCGGATATGAAGCAAACTCCCAGTGGTATGGGGCCATTTCATTCTCAGGGCTTGGATCTGCGGTTAATGAATTAACAAATAATGGCGGCGTTTACCCGATTCCATTACTTGCATTTGCTGCATTTCAATTGATGTTTGCCATCATCACACCAGCTCTAATCTCTGGTGCAATCGCAGATCGAACTAAGTTCACAGCGTGGGCGGTCTTCGTTGCGATTTGGTCAACTGTTGTTTACTTCCCGGTTGCTCACTGGGTATTTGCATTTGGAAACAAGGTTGGTGACACAGTTACCGGCGCCGGCTTCCTAGCCGCACGGGGTGTGCAAGATTTTGCGGGTGGAACCGCTGTGCACATTAACGCCGGCGCAGCTGGTCTAGCGCTTGCATTTATTCTTGGTAGAAGAGTTGGTTGGCGCAGAGATTCAATGCGACCACACTCCATGCCATTAATGATAATTGGCGCTGCTCTACTTTGGTTTGGCTGGTTTGGATTTAATGCTGGCTCATCCCTTGGTGCAAATGGCATTGCCGCACTTGCACTTATGAATACGCAGGTTGCAACTGCAGCTGCAGCCCTTGGTTGGTTGTTAATTGAAAAAATTAGAGATGGTCATCCAACCTCATTAGGTGCAGCGTCAGGTGCTATTTCTGGTTTAGTCGCAATCACACCAGCTTGTGCATTTGTTGCACCATGGGCAGCGGTCGTAATTGGCTTGCTCTCTGGTGTTATTTGCGCACTTGCGGTTGGCTTGAAGTACAAGTTTAACTTTGATGATTCATTAGATGTAGTTGGTATCCACTTAATCGGCGGTCTTTGGGGCAGCTTGTCCATTGGAATCTTTGGCAGCGCCGCAATCAACTCAGTTGGCTTAAATGGAATTATTAATGGTGGTGGCCTTGAGTTAATGGGTAAGCAGGCATTTGGTGCATTCTTTGTACTTGCATACTCATTCATCGCAACCTTAATAATTGGCTTCATCATCGATAAAACCATTGGCTTCAGAGTGAAAGAAGATGCTGAAGTTGCTGGAATCGATTATGACCAGCATGCCGAGACTGCATATGAGTTAACAAATAGTGGAAGAGGAGGTTTTTCTTCATGAAGTTAATCACCGCAATTATTAAGCCACAAAAGTTGGATGATGTTAAAGAGGCGTTGATTGCCGCTGGCATCACTGGAATGACAGTTTCAGAGACAAAGGGCTTTGGTCGACAATTGGGTCTGACCGAGGTTTATCGCGGTGCTCAATACAAGGTAGATCTAATTCCAAAAATTAGATTAGAAGTACTTGTCACCGCTGCAACAGCTGAGAAGGTAGTCAAGGTGATTACCGAGGCGGCACGTACTGGAAATATCGGTGATGGCAAAGTTTGGGCAACACCAGTTGATTCGGTAATTCGCGTACGCACTGGCGAGAGTGGCGAAGCGGCGGTCTAATCTAAGTAAGATAGCAGTTATGTTTGAAGCGCTAGGTCAGAGATTCACGAAAGTATTTTCTGGCCTACGCGGCAAGGTAAGTGAGTCAGATTTAGAAACCTTTGCAGCCGAGATAAAGATTGCATTACTCGAGTCTGATGTTGCTCAATCTGTTGCAGATAATTTTGCAAAGCAAATTCTAAAGATCGCCCAGGAGCGATCTGATGAGATTAACAAATCAACAAATCCAGCCCAGAAAATATTTGAGATTGTTAACTCCCAATTAACCCTGACATTAGGTGGTTCAGCCAGAAGGTTGCGCCATGCTAAAACTGGACCAACTGTAATTTTATTAACTGGTTTACAAGGTGCTGGAAAAACCTCACTCGCAGGAAAACTTGCCAAGTATTTAAAGGATCAGGGAAACACTCCTTTATTAGTTGCATCTGACCTACAACGTTTAAACGCCGTAACTCAATTACAGGTAGTTGGTCAATCAATCTCAGTGCCAGTTTTTGCACCTGAACCGGGAAATGGTGTTGGAGATCCAGTAGTTGTTGCAAAAGCAGGATTGCAATTTGCTAAAGATAAAGTTCACAACTTTGTCATTGTTGATACTGCAGGTCGACTAGGTGTAGATCAGGAGTTAATGCAACAGGCCATTAGAGTGCGCGATGCGATTTCACCCGATGAAACCCTATTTGTTGTCGATGCCATGATCGGCCAAGATGCAGTTGTAACTGCAAAAGCATTTGCTGAAGGTGTGGGATTTGACGCAATTGTTTTAACTAAATTAGATGGTGATGCTCGAGGCGGCGCCGCACTTTCAATTGTTGAAGTAACTGGCAAGCCGATCATCTTTGCCGCAACTGGTGAGAAAGTTTCAGATTTTGATTTGTTTTATCCAGACCGAATGGCCTCTCGAATTTTGGGCATGGGAGATGTTGCATCATTAGCTGAGCAAGCAAAGCGATCAATGTCTACTGATACCGCAGCAAAGCTTGAACAAAAGTTTGCAAGTGGTGATGATTTCACCTTTGAAGATTTTCTCTCACAACTTGAAGCGATGAAAAGTATGGGAAGTATGAGCAAGTTAATGGGATTGCTTCCAGGCTCTGGCGCTATGAAGAAACAGATGGAGAATTTTGATGAGGGTGAGTTAGTAAGAACTAGAGCAATTATTGAATCCATGACACCTCAGGAGCGAGCTGATCCAAAGGTTTTGAATGGTTCAAGACGGGCAAGAATTTCTCGCGGTAGCGGTAGAGCGATTAGTGAAATTAACTCATTGGTTGAGCGATTTTCTGGTGCACAAAAAATGATGAAGCAGATGCGAAATGGTGGAATGCCGGGGATTCCTGGTTTGGGTGGCATGCCAAAGATTGCAAAAAATAATCCGCCACCAAAGAAGAAATCTAGATCTGGAAATCCAGCAAAGCGGGCAGTAGAGGAAGGTAGTTGAGCCTGTAATTTTGGAATATTGGGCGGTGCTGGCAAGATTGGCCTCCTGCTAATGGGACCCTCTAACCCATAGCAATATTTATCCGCAGGTCGTATTAATTTGTAAACGCCCCCGCTGTTTACATATAAATCACAACCGATTATTTTCTACAGGGAGTTTTGTGTCAGTAAAGATTAAATTGATGCGTCTTGGAAAGATTCGCACACCGCATTACCGTATTGTGATTGCAGATTCACGTTCAGCTCGTAACTCAAAGGCGATCGAAGAGGTTGGTCGTTACTCACCAGCATCTGAGCCATCATTAATTGAGGTTAACTCAGAGCGCATTCAGTACTGGATGGGTGTTGGTGCACAACCAACTGAAGCGGTAACTGCTCTTCTAAAAATTACTGGAGATTACCAAAAGGCACATGATCTGCCAGGCAAAGAGGGAACATTAAAGACGCTACCTGTACGCATTGATAAGCGTGTTGCTTATGAGGCTGCAGTAAAAGAGGCAATGAATGAGCCAGCAGATGGCGCAACAACTTTAAAGAAAAAGGCCGCGGAGAAATTAGCTGCTAAAGCTGCACCAGTTGTTGAAGCACCAGCTGAAGTTGCTGCAGACACACCAGTTGCTGAAGCACCAGCTGAAGTTGCTGCAGACACACCAGTTGCTGAAGCACCAGTTGTCGAAGCACCAGCAGAAGTTACTGAAGAGGCACCAGTTGCTGAAGAAAAAGCCGCTGAATAATTATGATTGATGAAGCGCTTGAGCATTTAGTTAAGGGAATTGTTGATAATCCGCAAGAGGTTGTCATTAGCGAGAAAAATCATCGCGGTGGTACAACTCTTGAAGTTCGTGTGCACCCAGAGGATATTGGCAAGGTAATTGGTCGCAATGGTCGTACAGCTCGTGCACTACGTACAGTTGTAAGTGCAATTGCCGGACGATCAGTTCGTGTTGATTTAATCGAGGCGGACGAGGGTCGTTAATTTGCAACTTGTCGTAGGTCGAATTGGCCGCGCACATGGTGTTCAAGGTGAGGCCACGATTGAGGTTAGAACAGATCAACCCGATCAAAGATTTGCAGTTGGTTCAACGGTAAGTACTGAGGATGGTCGCAACTTAACAATCTCTGGAAACCGTTGGCACAATAAAATTCTTCTTTTATCTTTTGCTGGCATATCCGATCGTGATCAAATAGAGCAGTTACGAGATCAATTGATATCTACTGAGGTAAACACTGAAGATCTAGAACCAGGTGAGTATCACTTTCAACAATTAATTGGCTGTCAGGTTAAATTACAGGATTCTAGAGAGATTGGTTTAGTTCACGAGGTTATTCAACTTCCTGGTCAAGATCTATTGGGAGTTCAAACTCCAACTGGTGAAGTCTTAATTCCAATGGTTAAGCAGATAATTGTTTCAGTAGATATTGGCGCTAAATTAATCGTAGTAAACCCACCAGAGGGGTTATTAGATGTTAAAAATTAATATTATTTCCATCTTTCCAGAGTATCTAAAGCCGCTTGAACTATCTTTGCTTGGCAAGGCTCAAGAAAAAGGTTTGATTTCAATTGGTATCCATGACTTACGCAAGCACACAACTGATCCTCATCATTCAGTTGATGACACGCCATATGGTGGCGGTGCCGGCATGGTTATGTCAGCGCAGCCCTGGGGGCTAGCAATTGATGAGATTAGCGATGACGCCTCTAAGTATGATCTAATAATTTTAACTCCAGCTGGAAAGAAGTTTGATCAACAAATGGCGCAGGAATTTTCAACAAAAGAAAATTTAATTTTTGCCTGCGGTAGGTATGAGGGAATTGATGCTAGAGTAGCTAAGTATTACGCCGGTCAAAAAAACTTTAAAGTTCATGAAGTTTCGATTGGTGACTACGTATTAGGTGGTGGCGAGGTAGCAACTATGGTGATAGTAGAAGCAACTGCAAGGTTAATTCCAGGAGTATTAGGTAATCCGTTATCTTTAAAAGAGGAGAGCCATACACTTACAAATAAAGATGGATCATTAGTTGAGTATCCAAATTACACAAAACCAGCTTTGTGGCGAGGTCTTGAAGTTCCTGAGATTTTGTTGTCAGGCAATCACGGTGAGATTGAGAAATGGCGAATTGCAGAGGCTGAGCGTCGAACACAGGCGTTAACAGAGGAATAAAATCGACACACCAGTGGTTAAGTAGGCACTGGGTGCATTTTTAGGGGATTATCCGCCCAAGTTAGAGCATTACTTAATGCTCATTTAAAGATTGAGATTTAGAGGGAGGTGCAAGATGGCAACCGATTACGACACCCCCAGAAAAACCGATGAAGAGTTACATGAAGAATCCCTTGAAGAGTTAAAAGCGCGACGTGCAGATGCACAATCAGGACAGGTTGATGTTGATGAAGAAGAGGCAGCAGAAAACCTAGAACTTCCAGGCGCTGATCTTTCCGGTGAAGAGCTTGCATTAAAGGTTGTGCCAAGACAAGAGGATGAGTTCACTTGCAATAAATGTTTCTTAGTTAAGCATATAAATCAAAAAGCGCGCGGTGAAGGCGCAAAAGCTATCTGTAAGGATTGCGAATAGCTTTTATTTTTGAGCTTTAGTCAGTGCTTTAACTAATTTCTTGGGATCCTTTGATGAGATTAGCCAATAAGGCGTGGGGTCATTTTTATCCTTGAGTTCAACCTTAACGCCAGTTTTACTCCAAAAGTTAATCGCTAAGTAAGCGGCAGGATCTGCATCAACTCCGGCAATTCTTTTAAATTGCGTGGCATCTAACGCAGTTGCTGATTTAATAAACTTAAGATCGATCTTGGCCTGATTTGCTATAAGCATTTGGCCATCAATAGCGGTTGTGGTGCGCATTTTGATTGAGAGTAAATAGAAGCCAGCAAAACTTAATGCTGTGATAACGCTTGCAGCTATATTCCCAAGCGGAGCCCAGACTGAGAGGTAAATTGATACACAGAGCATGGCGATAAAGGACCAGATCCAGATGCTCCAGGATAATTGCTCAAAGAATTTTATTGATTTTGATTTATCATTCATCTTAGGGAAAGGATACGCTTACTTTATGAGTCGCATTGCAAGCACTACTCCGCCCGCTGATGCAGTGATGCCAGTACGTCACCCAAAGGCGCCAGCAATCGGATCTCAAATCCCATCACATTTTGGTCACTGCTATGGATGTGGTGAATTGCATAAAACTGGATTGCATTTCACAGCGATCGCTGGCAAAGATTTAGATTTAACCGGAAGTTTCACAGTTACGGAGAATCACCAGGGAGCGCCAGGACTAGCCCATGGTGGATTGCTCTCTTTAGCTTTTGATGAGGCAATGGGAAAACTGATGTGGTTAGTTCGAACTCCTGCTGTAACAGGAAGGCTTGAAACAGATTTTTTAATGCCGGTGCCAATGGGTCGCACTCTTTTCATTAATGCAAAAATTACTGGTCAATCAGGAAGAAAAATTTATGTTGAAGCAGATGGCCGATTAGATTCAGCAACTGGTGATCTGGCAGTAAAAGCTGCCGCTATCTTTATCGCCGTTCCAATGCAGCATTTTATAAGTAACTTAACCGATGAATACAAAGAGCACTTAAAAAAACATCCCGGATTATTAGCCTTTGTTGATCCAGATTTTGATATAAATCCATGAGTAAATTAAAGGTATTAGTAACTCGGA
The DNA here is from genome assembly GCA_044353095.1 of Candidatus Nanopelagicus sp. GTDB lineage: Bacteria > Actinomycetota > Actinomycetes > Nanopelagicales > Nanopelagicaceae > Nanopelagicus. The sequence goes on along the minus strand of JBILCN010000008.1, from coordinate 20,009 downwards.
TAGATAAATCGATGCCAACTCCAAGTTACGCGAAGGGTGGAGATGCTGGAGCAGATTTAAGTACGGCGATTGATTTCACTATTGCCCCCGGTGAGCGAAAGTTAATTCCTACTGGAATCAGTATCGCCCTGCCAGATGGCTATGCAGCTTTTGTTCATCCTCGATCAGGTCTAGCAATTAAATACGGCGTCTCGATGGTTAATACTCCAGGAACTATTGATGCCGGATACCGAGGTGAGCTACAAGTGATCTTAATTAATCATGATTTAACGCAATCTGCCTCCTTTAAAAAAGGTGATCGAATTGCTCAATTGGTAATTCAAAAAGTTGAAAGAGCTGAGTTTGTTGAAGTTACACAATTACCAGGATCCCAGCGGGCAAGTGGTGGATTTGGATCAACTGGCTCATGAGTTATGAAGGTCATGCACAGGATAAAGATAAAGTCATTAATACATTGGGTGGTAAACGCGGCTTAATCGATTCTGGGTTACCAGCCTTGGTCTTTCTAATTGTATTTAATTTATCTGATAAAAATATCAATACCGCTATTTGGGCAGCGCTAACTTTGTCTGCTGTTTTAACTTTTTACCGTTTAATTAAACGAGAAACATTGCAACATGCTTTTTCGGGTTTAATCGGAGTTGCGATTTGTGCCTTAATTTCGCGGCGCAGTGGAAATGCCGCAGATTTTTATCTACCTGGACTTTGGATTAATGCTGGCTACGGAACTCTTTACGCATTTACTAATCTAATTAAATGGCCAATTTTGGGAGTTTTATTGGGACCTATTTTGGGTGAGAACTTTCTCTGGCGCAAAGATCCAAAGCGGCTTCGTGCATATATAAACGCAGGTTGGTTATGGGTCGGTTTGTTTATTTCGCGATTAGTTGTGCAGTATCCACTTTATGAAAGTGGAAATATCAATGCGCTAGGAACAGCGAGATTATTGATGGGTTATCCATTATTTATATTAGCTGCTTGGGGCAGTTGGTTGATCTTAAAGCGAGTTCCTACAACACCAGGGGCGCAAGATCTAAATAAGAGTTAAGCTCCAATAAAGCAGGCTTTTAAGAGATCCTCAGCTTTTGCAGAAGCTACAAAAAGTAATTCATCTCCGGCGGCGAAAACATCATGCTCTTGTGGTGAAATCACTCGACCATCTCGAACAATTGCAGCTAGCGATGCATCCTCTGGTAGTTCAACCTCACCAACAGTTCGACCACAACATTTTGCTGAATCCGGCAGAGTAATCTCCACTAAATTTGCTTCACCTTTCCGGAAAGAGAATAGGCGCACTACATCACCGACGCTGACCGCCTCTTCCACCAATGCAGAGATAATTCTTGGTGTAGATACTGCAACATCAACTCCCCATGAGGAATCAAACATCCACTCATTTTTTGGATGATTAACGCGTGCGACTACTCGCGGAACGCCGTACTCAGTTTTTCCAAGAAGTGAGGCAACTAGATTTACCTTGTCATCCCCTGTTGCGGCCACAAGAACTTGGCAGCCATCTAATTTTGCTAAATCTAAAGATGTAATTTCACACGCATCAGCAAGCAGCCATTCAGCAGTAGGGACAGACTCCATCTTTAAGGCTTTTGGATCTCTATCAATTAATAAAACTTGATGACCATTTTCAAGTAGCTCACGAGCAATAGCACGACCTACATTTCCAGCTCCGGCAATGGCAATTCTCATATCATTTCCCATCCGGTGATACAGCTAAAGTTTTTTCAATATTTGTGATCTCTTTTTCAGTTGCGATTAGATGAACCAAATCACCCTCTTGCAAAACTGTGTGCTCATCTGGAATAAGGGCTTCACCTAATCTGGTGATGAAGGCAACTCGGCCATTAGTATTTTTCTCAATCAGGGTTACCGCTTCACCGTACCAATCAGGATGTAGATGAACCTCAATTAATTGCACTGTTCCAGTTGCATCCTGCCATTCAGATTTGGATCCAGATGGTGATAATCGGCGCATGATTTGATCAGTTGTCCAAAGCACTGTCGCTACAGTTGGAATTCCTAAGCGTTGATAAATTTCAGCTCGACCTGGATCATAAATTCTGGCAACAACATTTCCAACACCAAAAGTTTCACGAGCAACACGGGCGGCTAGAATATTTGAGTTATCACCATTTGAAACAGCAGCAAAAGCATCAGCTTTTTCAATCCCTGCTTCAAGCAAGGTATCTCGATCAAATCCAACACCAGCAATTGTTCGACCATTGAAATCTGCGCCTAAGCGGCGAAATGCTTCTCGGTTTTGATCGATTACAGCAACAGTGTGACCAGCTTTTTCTAAATCAATCGCCAAAGTAGATCCGACTCGGCCGCAACCCATGATTACAACGTGCACGGAGTACAACTTACACCCGTACTCTACGACTTGTGGAATTAGACGCTGGCGAACGGTTAAAAGTAGGCGACATTCTCGAGGTTGAAATCGGACCAGTTGCTCATGGCGGACACTTTGTTGCCAGACATAATGGTCAGGTAATTTTTGTAAGACATGCGATTACCGGCGAAAAAGCAAAGATAAAAATCACAGCAGTTAACTCCAAGATTGCACATGCTGATCTAGTTGAGTTATTAACCTCAGCACCAGAACGTGTTGCAGCCCCATGCCAGTACGCCGGAAGTTGTGGCGGCTGCGACTTTCAACATATTTCACTTAGCGCACAACTCAATTTCAAGAAATCAATAGTTTTAGAACAGTTCCTAAGGATAGGCAAAATTGATTTAATCGCCGAGGGCTTTGATCTGCAAATGCAACAGTTATCTCCGAATGATGGTTTGCACTGGCGAACCAGAATGGATTTTGCAGTTTCACCTGCTGGCAAGATTGGTTTTTTTGGCGCGCGAAGCAATACGGTAATTGAAATCGATGATTGCTTAATTGCTGATGAACGTATGAAAGTGAGAGATTTAGTAGGTCGAAGCTGGAAATCAGATGCACGAGTAGAGGTCGCTGTTTCTAGTACTTCAGAGATTTCAGTTATGCGATCTGGCCGCAGCATCAGTGGGCCAACACAATTAACTGAGCAGGTTGATGGAAACTCATTCCGAATTTCGCCAGTTGCGTTTTGGCAGAGCCATCGAAATGCGCCAACCACATTAGTAAAAGCTGCCCTTGCCCAACTTTCAGCAAAACCCGGTGACTGGGTTTGCGATCTGTATTCTGGCGTAGGTTTATTTGCGGCGCAGATTCTGCATCAAGTTGGCCGACAAGGAAGTGTTACTTTAATTGAGAGTGATAAAACCGCAGTGGCTGATGCAAGGAAGATATTTAGTAAACATGAGAATGTAAGTATTTTTGCCGGATTAGTAGATCAACAGTTAGCGCAAGTAAAGCGAGCAAATGCTATTTTGCTTGATCCTCCTCGCACAGGTGCTGGTGAATCAGTGATCAAACAAATGGTGAAGTTGCGGCCACGTAAAATTGTTTATGTCGCATGTGACCCTGCGGCGCTGGCAAGAGATGCTAAATATTTAAAAGAGAATGGTTATAAGTTAGATCACATAGAGGGCTTTGATTTATTTCCAATGACTCAGCACATGGAATGCGTGGCTGGATTTTCACCAGCAAACCAGTAAGATTTAGATATCCCAGATTAAGAGTAGGCGGTCGGTTATGAGCAAAAACTCCTTCAATGCCAAAACCACCCTACAAGTTTCCGGCAAAGAGTATGAAATCTTTGATATTACGAACTTTACTCAAGCCAAGGATCTACCTTTCTCCTTAAAAATACTGCTAGAAAATTTATTGCGTACAGAAGATGGCGCAAATATCACCGCCGAACAGATAAAAGCTTTAGCTGCCTGGGATCCATCTGCTGAACCTGATACAGAGATTCAATTCACGCCAGCTCGAGTGATTATGCAGGACTTTACTGGTGTTCCATGCATAGTGGATCTGGCAACGATGCGAGAAGCAATTGTTGAATTAGGTGGTGATCCTGCAAAGGTCAATCCACTTTCACCAGCAGAGTTAGTAATTGATCACTCCGTTATCGCCGATAAATTTGGTACCCAAGATTCTTTTGAACAAAATACCGATATTGAGTATCAACGAAATCAAGAGCGTTATCGCTTCCTTCGCTGGGGACAAACCGCTTTTGATGAGTTTAAAGTTGTTCCACCAGGAACTGGCATTGTGCACCAGGTAAATATTGAGTTTTTAGCACGAGTAATTATGACGCGCAAAGTAGATGGAAAGTTAAGGGCTTATCCAGATACGGTAGTTGGCACCGATTCACACACCACGATGGTTAATGGTTTAGGCGTTTTAGGTTGGGGAGTAGGCGGAATCGAGGCAGAGGCAGCGTTGCTTGGCCAACCTGTTTCTATGTTAATTCCAAAGGTAGTCGGCTTTAAATTAAAAGGTCAATTACCAACTGGCACAACCGCCACCGATCTAGTTTTGACAATTACTGAGATGCTGCGAAAACATGGTGTGGTTGGAAAGTTTGTTGAGTTTTATGGTCCAGGAGTTTCAGCCCTTCCAATGGCCAATCGCGTCACTATCGGAAATATGTCACCCGAGTACGGATCAACAGTTGCTATCTTCCCAATAGATGAAGAGAGCATTCGTTACCTCAAATTTACAGGTCGCAGCTCAGAACAACTTGAGCTCGTAGAAAAGTATGCAAAAGTAAATGGGTTATGGCATGACCCAGCAGCAGAGCCAAGATTCTCCGAGAAATTAGAGCTAGATCTAGCCTCAATTGTTCCATCCATTGCAGGTCCTAAGCGGCCACAAGATCGGATTGGATTGGTAGATGCTAAATCAGCTTATGAAAAAATTTCGCCATCATATTTCACTGACAAAACCAGCCAAAATAAAATTGACATTAAGGTAAATGGCAAAGCTACAACTGTTACTAATGGCGATGTAGTAATTGCATCCATTACTTCATGTACTAATACTTCAAATCCATCTGTCATGATCGGTGCGGCACTTCTTGCAAAAAAGGCGGTTGAAAAAGGTTTGAGTTCTAAACCTTGGGTTAAAACCACATTAGCTCCTGGCTCAAAAGTAGTGACTGATTATTATGATCGTTCAGGCCTAACTCCATATATGGAAAAGTTAGGATTTAACTTAGTTGGATATGGCTGTGTAACCTGTATTGGAAACTCAGGACCACTGCCCATTGAAATCAGTAAGGCAATTAATGAGAATGATTTAGCGGTTTCTGCAGTTCTTTCAGGAAATAGAAACTTTGAAGGTCGAATCTCACCAGATGTAAAGATGAATTATCTAGCATCGCCTCCACTAGTGGTTGCTTACGCCTTAACTGGATCGATGAATCATGATTTTGAAAAGGAACCAATTGGAAATGGCAGTGATGGCAAGCCGGTATTTTTACGAGATATCTGGCCTACTCAAAATGAAATTCAATCAGTGATTGATTCATCAATCTCATCTGAGATGTTTACAAAGGATTATGCATCAGTTTTTGATGGGGATCACAGATGGAAATCTCTAGCTACTCCAACTGGAAAAATCTTTGAATGGGATGCAAAATCAACTTATGTTCGCAAACCACCATACTTTGAAAATATGCCACGGGATCCAAAACCAGTCACAAACATTTCTGGTGCCAGAGTTCTAGCAATTTTAGGAGATTCAGTAACCACTGATCACATTTCACCGGCTGGAAATATTAAGGTGGATTCACCTGCTGGAAAGTACTTAGCGCAGAATGGAATTGATCGCGCAGATTTCAACTCATACGGATCAAGACGTGGAAACCACGAGGTAATGATTCGCGGCACCTTTGCCAATATTCGTTTAAAAAATCTACTCCTAAATGGAGTTGAAGGTGGATTTACTAAAAACTTTTTAGCTAATGGAGATCAATCCACAATTTATGATGCCTCTATGGCCTACCAAGCAGCTGCAATACCGTTGGTAATTCTGGCAGGCAAAGAGTACGGATCTGGCTCATCTCGCGACTGGGCAGCTAAAGGAACTGCATTGCTAGGAGTTCGCGCCGTCATTGCAGAATCTTTTGAAAGAATCCACCGATCAAACTTAATTGGCATGGGCGTACTTCCATTGCAATTCCAAGATGGTGAAAGCGCAACCTCACTTGGAATTACTGGAGATGAAGTATTTGAAATAACTGGGGTAGAGGAGCTAAATACTGGCCCTGCACCAAAGCTGGTTACCGTGAAGGCAGGAACAAAGAGTTTTAAAGCCAAACTTCGAATCGATACACCTGGTGAGGCGGATTACTATCGCCATGGTGGCATCATGCAGTACGTATTACGCTCACTTTTAAAGTAAATCGCTAATTTAATAGTACGGGTTTAAACTTCTTCCATGCTGGAATACATTAAATCACCCGCTGATCTTCAAGTCTTAACTGAAGATCAGTTATCAGTTCTAGCGGAAGAGATCCGAACTTTTTTAATTGAAAAAGTATCAAAATCTGGCGGCCATCTAGGTCCAAATTTAGGTATTGTTGAATTAACCATTGCATTACATCGAACTTTTCAATCACCAAAGGATGTCATTGTCTTTGATACTGGACATCAAACCTACGTTCATAAATTGTTAACTGGCAGAATTGCTGGCTTTGATAAGTTAAGACAGCGCGGTGGCTTGGCTGGATACCCAAATAGAGTTGAAAGCGAACATGATGTAGTTGAAAACTCGCATGCATCAACCGCTCTTTCCTGGAGTGATGGCATTGCAAAGGGTTTTATGCTGACCAAGCAATCTGATCGCACAGTTGTCTGCGTAGTAGGAGATGGTTCTTTAACTGGTGGCATGGCCTGGGAGGCATTAAATAACATAGCCGCTAGCACCAATGAAAAATTAGTAATAGTTGTAAATGATAATGAACGTTCATACTCACCAACTATTGGTGGTGTTGCAACCTACTTGTCAACACTTAGAACTACAAAAGGTTATGAAAAATTCCTAGATTGGGGTAAAGGAGTTCTAGAAAAAACTCCAGTAGTTGGCCACCCTATCTATGAGACATTACACGGTATGAAAAAAGGAATTAAGGACATTATTGCACCGCAGGGAATGTTTGAAGATTTAGGCTTGAAGTACTTTGGTCCAATCGATGGTCATGATATTTTGGCGATGGAAAAAGCATTAAAGATCGCAAAGGATTTTGGCGGACCAGTTTTAGTTCATGTTATAACTGAAAAAGGTAAAGGACATGCTCCTGCAGTCAATGATGAAGCAGAGAAATTCCATGCAGTTGGAGTTGTTGATCCTGAAACCGGTGAGCCAGTAAATAAGTCAGTAAAGAGCTGGACCTCTGTTTTCTCCGATGAGTTAGTAAAGATTGGTGGGGAGCGAAGTGATGTTGTTGCTATCACCGCTGCCATGATGGGGCCAACTGGATTAGATAAATTTGAAAAAAGTTTTCCAGAACGTACATTTGATGTTGGTATTGCAGAACAACACGCGACTACCGCCGCCGCTGGCATGGCTTATGCCGGTTTGCACCCAGTAGTTGCGGTTTACAGCACCTTTTTAAACAGAGCATTTGATCAATTGTTACTAGATGTTGCACTACATAAAGCTGGCGTCACCTTTGTGCTAGATCGAGCCGGAGTAACTGGTGATGATGGTCCATCACATAATGGCATTTGGGATTTAGCATTAACTGGAATTGTGCCAACTCTGCATGTGGCAGCCCCACGAGATGGTGCGCGAATTCGTGAAACATTGCGCGAAGCAATTAATATTGGCGATGCACCAACTCTGCTTCGTTTTCCAAAGGGTGCAGTAAATGCTGATATTCCAGCATTTGAACGCAGAGATGGCGTAGATGTTTTGTATCGTGGTGAGAGTGCAGATATTTTGCTAGTAAGTATCGGTGCTTTTGCAGCAATGGCGGTAGAAGCTGCTGGTCAGGCATACCGCGAAGGAGTTGGCGTAACTGTGATCGATCCTCGCTGGGTCAAACCACTTCCAAAATCATTAATCACAATGGCTCAGCGATATAAGAGCGTTGTTGTTCTAGAAGATGGAATTAAACACGGTGGTATCGCCAGCACAATTAGTGAGTTATTCCGTGATGCTGGATTATCAGTTCCAGTTCATTCAATTGGTGTACCTCTTGCATTTATCGAACACTCAAAGCGCGCAGAAGTTTTACAAGATTTAGGAATTACTGTTCAAAACATCACTCGATCATTAGTTACATGGAGTGCAAGTGATTTATCGGTTAAGGAAGAGATGCAACTCCAGCAGGATGAAAACGCGCACCGCAAGCCGCTTCACTAATACCTTCGCGATCTAAGTAAGGAAGGATGCCCCCTAGGTGCATCGGCCAACCAGATCCAAGCAGCATACAAATATCAATCTCGGCCGGTGTAGCAACAACATCTTCATCTAGCATCATCTTCGCCTCAGTTGCGATTGCTTTTAATGCTCGATCACGAACTTGATCTGCAGTTGATGCGGATGATCCTTTTTCAAGAAGTGCCAGCGCTGCTGGGTTTACTTGATTAACGCCATTTTCATCTTTTAGATAAAAGGTTCGTACACCCTCTTTTACAAAACGTTCCATAGTTGGTGAGATTTTGTATCTAGGTCCAAGATTTTTATTTAAAGTTTGAGCCACATGAAGAGCAACTCCAGGGCCTACTAACCCAAGTAATTCCAGTGAGCTCATTGGGAAACCAAGTGGCTTCATCGCCGCATCTGCTACCTCATACGGTGTTCCTTCATCAATTGCATCAGTTACTTCACCCATAAATCGAGTTAGTAATCGATTAACAACAAATGCTGGTGCATCCTTCACGATGACCATAGTTTTCTTCAGATCTTTACCAATATTTATTGCAGTCGCTGTCGTTGCATCATCAGTTTTTGTAGTTCGAGCAACCTCAAGTAGAGGCATTACTGCTACTGGGTTGAAGAAGTGAAAACCAACCACTCGCTCTGGATTAGCTAAACCTTCTGCCATCGCTTCAACGGAAAGGGAGGAGGTGTTTGTAGCCAAGATACATTCTGGTGAGATGATCTTCTCAAGATCTTTAAATAGCTTTTGCTTAAGCGATAACTCTTCAAAGATTGCTTCTAGGATGAAATCAGCGCTAGCAAAAACTTTTTGATCAACAGATCCGGAGATATTTCCAAGTAGGCGAGCGGCACCTTCTGGCGTTAACCGCTTCTTTTCAACCAATTTAGCAATTTCATTGTTAATCCAAGCCAGACCCTTATCAACTCGCTCTTGATCTAGATCTGTAATAACTACTGGAACCTTAAGGTTGCGCAGCATTAGCAGTGCCAGCTGGGATGCCATTAAGCCTGCGCCAACTACGCCAACCTTAGAAATTTTTCGAGCCAATGCAGGTTTTGGCGCACCTTCTACTTTCTTTCGCTTTTTCTGAATTAAATTAAATGAGTACAAAGATGCACGCAATGCATCAGTCATAACCAATTCCGCTAGCGCCTGATCTTCTGCATCAAAGCCCTGCGAAGTGGTATTTGTTTGCGCAGCTTTGATCAATTCAAGTGCTTTAAGTGGAGCGGTGATCTCTGCGCCACCATACTTTTTTGCCACCGCCGCTTTACCAGTTGCAATTGCCTTTGCGAATCCATCTGAATCTTTACTGTAATCACTTCGTTCAATTTTTTTACTACCGCTAATTACTTGGGCAGCAAACTTAATTGAATTTTCTAGGAAATCAGCTGGTTCATATACTGCATCAACTACACCTAAGCCCAGCGCATCCTTTGCCTTCATCATGGTGTTGTTATTTAGTGCATTTAAGATTATTACTTGCACTGCTTTTTCTGGCCCGATTAATTTAGGCAAAATTGTTGCTCCACCCCAACCAGGTACTAAACCTAAGAAACACTCTGGCAGACCAGTAAAGGCTGTGCTAGCCAAGGTTCGATAATGACAATGCAGGCCAACCTCTAGGCCACCACCCAGCGCTAAGCCATTGATAAATGCAAATGTTGGCTTCTTACTCTCGCCAAGCTTTCTAAATACATCATGGCCTAATTTTCCAATTGCAAGGGCTTGAGTTTTATCAGTCAAGAATGACATTCCAGAAAGATCAGCACCTGCTGCGAAAATAAATGGTTTGCCAGTTATCGCAATAGCAACTGCGTTAGATGATTCAGCAGCGTCAATTGCAACTCGCAGCGATTCAAGTCCGCCTGCACCAAAGGTGTTTGGGCGGTTGTGGTCCATTCCATTGTCTAAAGTAATCAGTGCCAAAGTTCCAGATGCACCAAAGGGTGCAAGTGAGACCTCACGCAAAATAGCTTTGGTTACAACCTCTTCAGGAGCACCTTCAGGTAATTTAATATCACTCATTTACTTTGCTCCCTTAAAGTTTGGATTCTCCCAAATGATTGTGCCGCCCATTCCAAGGCCAATGCACATTGTTGTAACGCCATAGCGAACCTCTGGGTGCTCTTTAAAGCCATTTGCTAAGTTAAGAATTAATCGAACACCAGATGAGGCAAGTGGATGGCCGACCGCAATTGCGCCACCATAAATGTTTACTCGTTTATCATCGTCTGCAATTCCAAAGTAATCCAAGAATGATAAAACTTGGATTGCAAATGCTTCATTAACTTCAAATAAACCAATATCGGTAATATCTAATCCCGCTTTAGCCAATGCTTTGATTGTGCTTGGTACTGGGCCATATCCCATGATCTCTGGCTCTACTCCAGCGAATGCAAAAGAAACTAGTTTGGCCTTTATTGGCAGATTCAACTCTTTCGCTTTTGCTTCAGAGGCCAAAATTGCCGCAGTTGCACCATCATTTAAGCCGGCAGCATTTCCAGCAGTTACTCGACCACCAGCTCTAAATGGAGTCTTCAATGCTTGCAGTGCCTCTAATGTTGTTTGTGGACGTGGTGGTTCATCAATAGTTGCAACGCCCCAACCAAGTTCATCGGTGCGAATCGCGACTGGAATTAAATCTGGTTGAATTTTATTTGCCGCGTATGCTGCAGCAGTTTTTTGTTGTGAAGCCAATGCGTAATTGTCAGCTCGCTCTTTAGTTAAATGTGCAAACTTGTCATGCAAACGCTCTGCAGTTGCTCCCATTTGCAGAGCATCCATCTCAACTATTTTCTCTGCTAAGTATCTTGGATTTGGATCCATTCCATCACCCATCGGATGATTTCCCATATGTTCTACGCCACCTGCGATTGCTAAATCATATGCACCCATGTTGATACCGCCAGCAATTGTGGTTACTGCAGTTAATGCACCAGCGCACCAACGATCAATTGAGTAACCCGGAACTGTTTTAGGGATTCCAGCCAAAATTGAAACGGAGCGACCAATATTCATTCCTTGATCACCAGTTTGGGTAGCAGCTGCTATTGCAACCTCATCTATTTGTGCAAGTGGAACATTTGGATTTCGCTCTAGCAAGCCACGAATGCAACGAACCATGATGTCATCTGCACGAGTTTGTGCGTAAAGAGAGCCGGCTTTACCAAAAGGGGTTCGGACCGCATCTACTAAAACAACATTGGTTTTGGTTTTGGCATCTTTACTCATAATGACTCCTAATTAAGCACTGAATTACTGCAGTTGGATTTTTCCCGCTTTTCCTAGGAATAGGTTACTGGTCAGTAGCAGAAATAGGTAGTGCGAAATTTAGGAGTTGATCTCTTGGGCGCTTGAAGAGATCCATCTAATAGGGCCACGATGGGAAATCGAAACGGTGTCTCCCACCCGAAAGTTCGATGGGCCGGTGATCCTAGCCCGCACGCCCTGTAAGGATTGACCTACCTTTAATTCAAATAATGCATCATGACCGTAGTAATTTATTTTGGCAATCGTTGCAGTAACAGAGCCATCTGTTATTTGCTCGTTGATGGCAATCTCTTCTGGCCTAATCAAAATCTCACCTAGATTAGCTGGAGATTGATTATCTAAATTAAAGTTCACTTGGTTTAAGGCCGTTGCATATTGGGAATTGGCTAATTTAATTGCAGGAATTACATCAATATCACCAGTGCTAAGTGCAACCTCTGCTGAGATTGGATTTAAATAAACTTGCGCAGGGGTACCGGATTGAACAACTGTTCCGCCCCGCATTAAAGCAATTACATCAGCACTTACCAGTGCATCCTCACGATCATGAGTAACCATAATTGATGTGGTTCCACTTTTCTTAAGAAGTGCTACAACTTCTTGGCTGATATCAACCCGCAATGCTTGATCAAGTGCTGCAAAGGGTTCATCTAGTAGGACCATGGCAGGTTTCATTGCCAGAGCCCTAGCAAGAGCGATTCGAGTTTGTTGCCCACCACTTAACTCTTGCGGGGAGCGGTTATTGAAATCTTTCATTCCAACTAATTCGAGCATTTCATTAATGATTTGATTCTTCTCTTTGCTAGACATTTTTCGCGACAATGAAAAGCTCACATTTTCTGCGACGGAGAGATGAGGAAACAAACCACCCTCTTGCGGAACATAACCAATATTTCTTTTGTGTGGAGGTAATACCAGAGAAGAAACACTGACCAGTTGTTTTCCAAATCTAATTGCACCACCACTGGGTGTAATCAATCCAGCGATGCTTCTAAGTAATGTGGTTTTTCCACAACCAGAGGGGCCAAGTATTGCGGCAAAAGATCCACTTGGAATCTTCAGATTTAAATCTCTGAGCACTCGTCGTGAGTTTAAATCAACCGATAGATCATTAATTTCAAGTGATGTCATGAGATGTTAACTCCTGATTCCTCACTCTTGTCAGGTCGATTAATTAAGAATGCTGGGATGGCGGCTATCAGAACTAAGAGTAATGCGTAAGGTGCCGCTTCATTAAATTCCAGGATTGCAGTGGCGCTCCACATTTCAGTGGCAAGTGTTTCAAATCCAGTTGGGCGCAACATCAGTGTTGCTGGCAACTCTTTCATTGCTGATAGAAAAACCAACAAGGTTGCGGTGAGCAATCCTGGTGTGGCTAACGGAATCATTACTCGGCGAATACTTTGAGCCCTACTTTGATTTAGAGTCGAAGAGATCTCCATTAAATTTTTAGGTACCCGCAGAAAACTAGTTCTAACAAAGCCAACCGCCTTTGCCATAAATAGCAGAGCATATGAAAATGCAAGCAATGCCACTGTTTGATAAATAATTGGAAGTTCAGAACCAAAGGCAACGAGTGATAATCCCATAACAATTCCAGGCAGTGCATGAACAATTAATAAACTTTTATCAGTAAAGCTACCTATCTTTGACGCTTGTGAAGATAGCAAGCCAACCGGAAGAGCTAGCAACAGTGCAATTATTGATCCCAGTAAAGATGCAAAAATGGTTGATAGCGCAGTCTTCAATAGGTTTGAGTAATCAATACCTGGCAGAGCTGAAATAAATCTAAGCAATAATTGCATCAACGGAATAATCAAAGCCAATAGAAGATAAACACCAATCAGGACTGATGCTAATAACCTGGTACGACCTGAATTACTTTCAGCGATACTAGGCATTAACTTGCTTGAACTAGAAATCACCTTTGATCGTTGCCTCGTATTAGATTCAATCGTGATCAAAATTGCTGAAATAGAAACAAGTACTAAGGCTAAAACTGCAGCGGCGCCACGATCAAAGCTACCTCGATATAGATTTTCAATAGCTCTAGTAAAAGTATCCACACCGAGTAATGAGACCGCACCAAAATCACTTAAAACATAAAGTGCGACAAGCAAGGTGCCAGCCGAAACGGTATTTCGTATCTGTGGCCAAGTAATTAAATAAAAGGAGCGCCATTTATTTAAGCCAAGTGTTTGAGCCACTTCTAATTGAGCACGATCACTTCTTCTAAGCGCAGCCAATGCGGCCAAAGTTATGTAGGGGGTAGTGGTAAGAATCAAGATAAAAACTGCAGCGATAAACCCTTGTAAATTGGGAATGATCGACATCCAGCTGTAGGTATATACATAACTCGGGATTGCAATCGGCAAAATTACTAGTGCGGCAATCAGGGCATTTGATCGTAAATTTACATTGTGCAGGCACCAAGCCAAGCTAACTCCCAGAATTGTTGAAACAACTGATACACAGCTCATTAAAGCGATAGTTGTTGCAAAAATCTCTAAACTTTTCTCACGCAACAAAACAGTTTTAATTAAATCAACTTCACCAGAAAAAGCGCCCTTAATTAGGTAAAAAAAGGGGATGGCTGCAAAGGTTAAGGCAAGTAGAGTTAGAAAAAGCAGCAGTTTACTTCCGCCACCTTGTTGCTCAATTGAATTTAATTTAGCATTCCCATTGATGGTATTTGTCTTCAAATTAAATCAAACCTAACTTGATCAGCAGTTTTTGAGTTTGACTGATGTCAGAGAGTTTAGAGAGGTCAACTGCCGGTGCTTTTAGGTCAGCAAATGAAGGTAAGCCCTCTGGCCTGGCATCGACTAGAACTAATGAGTACTCGTGAGTGTCAGAAACAAATTTTAATTGTGCTGAATCAGATAGTAGATATGCAATTAATTTACTTGCTGATTCTTTCTTCGTTGATTGATTTAAGATCGCTGCACCTGAAATGTTAATCAGATTTCCTAAATCGCCAGCATTAAAAAATCCATTCTTTACATTGATCTGGCGATTCAAACTTTCACTTACTTCCCATAAGTAGTAGTGATTGACCAATCCAAGATCTATGACACCCGAGTCAATTGCTGTAACAATCTGACTATTTTTCTCATACAGCTTCACATTATTTTCAACCATTTTTTGTAGCCACATCTCAGTGGTGGCCAGTCCTTGGTATTGAATTAATGTTGTAACAAAAGCTTGAAAAGAGGCGTTAGTTGGTGCAATTCCAACCTTGCCGTTGTATTGATTCTCGATTAGGGATTGGTATGAGGTGGGTAATTTGGTTACTCGATCCGGCGCATAGGCGAATACTCTGGCTCTGCCAGTAAGGCCTACCCAATCATCGTTAGTTGATTTAAAAGAAGTTCCTACTCGATTTAGTAAATCATTTTCAATCTTTGAAAAAAGTCCAGAAATACTCACCGCTCCAAGGGAGCCAGCATCTTGAGAGATAAATAGATCCGCTGGTGAATTCATACCTTCCTCTAAAATTTGAGCAGCCAGTGCGGAGGAGTCGCCATAACGAATATTTAATTTGATTCCTGTTTGAGCTGAGAACTCTTCGAAAAATGGTGCAATAAAACTTTCACTTCGCCCTGAGTAAATAGTTAAGGATTGCTCCTGATTAGAGCCAGAACAACCGCTTAATGTGGCAGCGACCAGAATTGCAGCAATGCCAGCAGCGAAGCTCTTGCTAAACCGCACTCTTTGCACTGGGCTTCTCCCATAGATTAAATAAAGGTTAATTACTTAAATCTATTACACAGACCTGAATTACGCAACATTTATGTTGCGTAATTCATAACACAGTATTTGCTTTGTTACTGCTCATCTTCCGATGCATTTTGAGGCCCTAGAACTTCAGTAGCAGCAGATTCCGCTGGATCAATCTCCACAATAACGGGCTCGGTTTGAGGCAACGCTTGTGCAATCAGGGGCGTAATTTGGGAAATCTGCCAATCCCTTGCACCCATTTGCTTGAGTTGTTCTGCCACATACTTTTCATAACTGCTTTGATCATTTTTTGGCAACTCCCAGCATAGTTTCCTAACTAATTCTGGTGTCACCAAATTCTCTACCGGCAAATCTAATTCCAGAGCAAGAGCCGCGATGCTAGAGCGAGCATGAGAGAGTCGGGCGTAACCAAGTGGATTTCGTTCCTTCCACACTTTCATTGGTGGCAAGTTATTGGATTGAACACGAAGCTCAACTTGTTTCTCAATCGGTGTTGAAAGTGAGTTATTTAATTGAGCTAGCCAGCGAGCGTATGGGGGAGATTGTATTTTGCTTCGCCAACCAATCACCTTCGTAATTGCCTCTATCGTATTTGGTTTTTTGGTCGCAATCTCAATAATTGCTTCATCATTTAAAATTCGACCGGGTGCAATATCTAGCTCTTGTGCAAGTTGATCACGATCTAACCAGAGATCTTTGATTATGGTCATGGTTAAGCGGTCCCGAATTTTATGCATGCCAGAAGTTTTTCGCCATCGATCAATCTTTGGTTGATCATTTTGCTTTAATTTAAAACTGGATAAAATTGCCGAAAAATCCTGCTTGGCCCAATCCAGTTTATTCTTCTCAATTAAAATTTGTTCCACTTTTTCTCGGATATCTAACAAGACATCTACATCCAAAGCTGCATACGTTAACCACTCTGGTTTCAGTGGCCTGATCGACCAATCTACCGCTGAATGTTCTTTCGCAAGTTGAAACTCCAATAAACTTTCCGCTAATGCACCAAGTCCGACGCGAGGTGAACCAGCAATTCGTGCGCCAAGTTCAGTATCAAAAAGGGATTGCGGGTTAAGTCCAAGCTCTAGTAGACAAGGAAGATCCTGAGTACTTGCATGTATAACCCACTCTAAATTTGCAAAGTTGTCATTAAATCTTTGCCATAGAGATTTATCTTTAATTGCAATTGGATCGATAAGGTGCAAACCGCCGTTTATTCGGTAAAGCTGAATTAAGTAAGCCCGCTGACTGTATTTATATCCTGATGCTCTTTCTGCATCAATGGCAATTGGCCCAACTCCGTTAAGTAAGGCCGAGATCATTTCCTCGAATGCAGATTGCGTTGTGATCACATCAGGCACCCCAGCCCTGGGCACAAGTAATGGGGTTAACTCTGAGGTGGTCATATGTATGAGATCTTAATTTAAATTAATGTGTGCGCGAAATAGAGGTAACACCCTCTGGAATTGGCGCTAAGCCAGCTGTTGTTGCAAGCAGTTCAATCCATGCCTGTACATGTGAAAGTAATTCATCACCAGATGTTGGAGTCCATGATGCACGAATTTCCATCTCAGAATCTTCATCGCGGCCAGCAAGAGAACCGAAAGATGCGCTGGCTACTCGGGTAACTGTTCCACTCGGTGCAACGAAATTACAATTATTTTTCTTTAAAGATTCCATTAACCAGGCCCATCCAATCTCTGGCAACAATGGATCATTTGCCATCTCAAGATCAATTGCAGCGCGGGCGAAAGTCACACATCGAAACTCACCTGACCAACCTTCTTGTCCGGCTGGATCATGCAACAAAACAAATCGACCAGTTGCGGCATCCTCTAAAACATCTGCGGTCATTGCTAAAGCAAAGGGCGCTAATTTTTGGGGGGCTGGGACCATCTCAAGCAAAATTTCACTTCTTGGTTTTAACAAGTGGATGGGCGAAACCATTTGTTCAAAGCTGGGTTTCATAGGTAAAGGGTAAATTGCAAAATGCCCATTCATCAGATGCCACGCATATAGGATTTCGCAATGAGCGCCATCCTTGCCTTACTTTCTAGTCTGCTTTGGGGTGCAGCGGATTTCCTTGGTGGAAATCTCACTAAAAAATATAAAGCAGTTGCCGTAACAGCCGCATCGCAATCCTTTGGATTGTTGATTGGAATATTGGTAGTTATTTTTACCTCTTCATGGCAAGCACCAACATTTGATTGGGCCGGTTATGTAATTCCTGGAGTTCTGGCCGGCATGATGGGATTTATTGGATTAGTTGCCTTCTATGCTGGTTTAGCAAGTGGCAGAATGGGTGTTGTTTCGCCAATAAGTGCTTTAAGTGTTTTCATTCCTTTAACTATTGCAATTATCAGTGGTGAAAAACCAACCACATTACAGTTTATTGGAATGGCAGTTGCGCTAGTTGGTGGGTTTTGTGCAACTGGTCCTGAACTTAAAGGTGGCTCATCACTTAGACCGATTATCTATGCAGTAATTGCAGCATTTAGTTTTGGTGGCGCAGTTACCTTTATTGCCAAAGGTTCACAAGTAAGCCCCATCATGACAATGACCACCATGAGATCTACAACATTTATTTTCGCTGTTTTGTTAGTCATCAGATTTAGATCTGTTGGCGGATTTAAAAAGAATGATATTCCAATACTGTTTGCAATTGGCGCAGCTGATTTTTTTGGAAATTTATTATTAGGAATTGCAACTACCAAGGGTTTAGTTTCACTTGCAGTAGTTCTTGGCTCGCTATTTCCAATTGTTACATCATTGCTGGCATTTAAATTTTTGCAAGAACGGTTACATAGAATTCAGTATTTTGGAATCGTACTGGCAATCATTGGAATCATCTTTATTTCAGTTGGTTAGTTCAAGGATCTGGAATTCACATCCATCCTCTTGACGAGTATTGATTAATTTAAAACTAGCGGTAAGTTGGCTTAAATCAATCTTGTTCTCGCCATCGAGGGTTTGATTAATTGTTAAATACAACTTATTAACCATTCCTATTTGAATTAGCTCTAGCAATAATTTAGGTCCTGCTTCAATTAGAAGTTGTGCAGATGGCTGATCTGAAATCTCATCTAAAATATAATTTATGGCAGTTTGGGGATCTAGGTTTAATTGTTTGGCTAATTGATTTTTTGGCTGCAAGCGAAGCTTTGAGTGAGTAATTATGTAAAGTGGAATTGTTGTCTTTTTGTATGGCTCTCTTCGGGCGGTATTTCCGCCAATTAAAATGGCGCTGGATTCACTTCGGAGTTGATGAAAAAGCTTGCGATCAGCTGGAGTGGAAAGGCCAATCGAGGAGCCATTCTTACTGGTGGATCCATCCCGTCCTACGATCAGGTTGGCAATGATCAATGGGCGCTGCTTCACATTCAAAGGTTACGCTCCTGTCAGTGGCTTGCTTTACCTTTTAACCATGATAATTGATTGCAATAAATGCGTAATGCGCCAGATCAGCTGTAGCGATTGTGTTGTTACGGTACTACTTAATCTAAGTGAGCAAGAGCCCACAAAACTCTCCAAGAAGCAGGAGAGTGCGATTACCAATCTAGCCAGTGCTGGTTTGGTGCCGCCTCTGCGATTTGCAAAGTAGCTTTAGTTATTTACAGGGCCCACGCTCAAAGTAGGTAAAATTCTTTAAATTCTCAGGCAGCCATGCTCATTTGAGTTTGAGATTGCTTTATTGGCTTGGCTAACCTATCTCGATGCTCAGATCGAATTCCGCTGCAAAGTTGGGCACCTCAGCCATTTTAACTTTGGCGAGTGCTTTAACCCTTTCTCTTCTTGTAGCAACGCCAGCCAGTGCAGCCCCCTCATTACTAGAGGTCCAAGCAAGAGTGCAAGATCTGGAAGAGCAAGCGACTACAGCTGCTGAAGGTGCCCAGGCGGCGAAGGTAGAGTTATCAAAGCTACAAAAAATGCTTGCAACTGTGCAACAACAGGCAAGTCAACAGGGAGCATCCCTTAATGCACTTTCAACTTCAATTGGTACCATTGCTGCCCAACAGTATAAATCGGGCCCATTAAGTCAAAGTCTTGAGCTTCTATTTTCATCCGACCCATCCCTTTACCTATCAACAGCTGGCTCTCTTGAATCTGTTACCCGCAAGAAGAGTGCTGATCTAAGAAAATTCTCAGTAGCAACTCAACGTCTGAATGCCACATCTTTAACAGTTAATGACAAATTAGCATTAGTTAAAGCTGCACAGGCTCGATTCACAAAACAGTTAGCAATTGCAAACAGTAAATTAAAAGAGGCAGAATCTTTGTTAGCAAAGTTAACAGTTGCTGAGCGACAACGATTAGCAAAGTTAAATGATGATGAAGAGAATGAGGATCAAAAGAAATCTTTAGCAGATGCCGCAAAGTACAATGCGGTTTCAGGCAGAGGTGGTACTGCGATTAAATACGCGTTACAACAGATTGGTGATAAGTATGTATTTGGAGCTGCTGGTTTAACTACTTGGGATTGTTCTGGTTTAACCATGCGTGCTTTCCGATCGGCTGGAGTTTCATTGCCACACTCATCTAGAGCACAGTATGGATATGGAAAAGCTGTTGATCGTAAAAACCTACAACCAGGGGATTTAGTATTTTTTGGAAGGCCAATTTCCCATGTAGCAATTTATTTAGGTGGAGATCGAATGCTGCATGCGCCAAGAAAGGGCAGTCGAGTAAAAATTGCCGCCTTTACACTTG
>JBILCN010000044.1:0-5712 GCA_044353095.1 Candidatus Nanopelagicus sp. | reverse complement strand
TGCTGCACGACGTGGCCGTCCACTAGAAGATGTTGCGCCAGCGGCGATCACTCGCTTAATCGCAGCACAAGTTACGGTAGGTGCTTAATGCCTCGTTTAAAAGTTACTCAAGTACGTTCAAAGATCGGTAATCCACCTGATCAACGCAACACATTGCGTTCACTTGGATTAAAGCGAATCGGAGATGTAGTTGTAAAAGAGGATCGTCCAGAAATTCGTGGCATGGTTTACGCCGTACGCCACCTGATTGCAGTAGAGGAGGTTGAATAACAATGGTGCTTAAGGTTCATCATTTACGTCCAGCTCCTGGTGCAAAAACTAAGAAGACTCGTAAGGGTCGCGGTGAAGCTTCAAAGGGAAAGACTGCAGGTCGTGGCGGTAAAGGAACTCGTGCTCGTAACGTAGTTCGTGCCGGTTTCGAAGGTGGTCAGCTTCCACTTGTAATGCGCTTACCTAAGTTACGTGGATTTAAAAATCCAGAGCGTATCGAGTACCAGGCAGTTAACATCTCAACAATTAATGCGTTGTACCCAAAGGGTGGCGATGTAACTATTGATGATTTGGTTAAAAAAGGAGCAGCTCGCAAGGGTTATCCGGTAAAGGTTCTAGGAAATGGCGATATCTCAGTGAAGGTTTCAGTAGCTGCGCACGCATTTTCTAAGGCTGCAACTGAAAAAATCTCAGCAGCTGGTGGATCAGCTAAAACCCTTTAATCAAAGTTATTTAGAAGGAGAAGATCTTGTTATCAGCATTTGGTAAGGCGTTTAAGACACCTGACTTACGTCGCAAGATTTTCTTCACGCTTTCAATCATGGCGCTGTTCCGTTTTGGATCAGTTGTGCCAACACCTGGTGTTTCATATGTAAATGTGCAGGAGTGTTTGAAAACTGCTAACACTGGTGGTTTGTTTGGTTTGATTAACCTATTCAGCGGCGGCGCTTTATTGCAGCTAAGTATTTTTGCGCTGGGAATCATGCCTTACATCACCGCATCAATCATTGTTCAACTATTAACAGTTGTAATCCCTCGCTTTGAAGCATTGAAGAAAGAGGGTCAATCTGGAACTGCAAAGTTAACGCAGTACACCCGCTATCTAACAATTGGGTTAGCGATTCTGCAATCAACTGGCTTAATCGCAGTTGCTCGTATTCAAGGAAGAATTTTTGCTAACTGTTCACTACCAATCATTCCTGATACATCAATGACTCGAATTATCACCATGATTGCAGTAATGACTGCAGGTACCTCTGTAATTATGTGGCTAGGTGAGTTAATCACTGATCGTGGTGTTGGTAACGGAATGTCTATTCTTATCTTCACATCAATTGCTGCGACCTTCCCAGGTCAACTTTGGTCAATTAGATTACAAAAGGGATTGTTTGCATTCCTATTCATACTTGCAGTTGGAGTACTAATAGTTGCAGCGGTTGTATTTGTTGAGCAGGCACAACGACGTATTCCAGTGCAGTACGCCAAGCGCCAAGTAGGTCGCCAACAATATGGCGGTACAAGTACCTATATTCCAATTAAGGTAAACCAAGCTGGCGTTATTCCAGTTATCTTTGCATCATCTTTACTTTATATTCCATCACTACTTGTTAATTTCAGTGGTTCAACAGCTGGCTGGGCAAGTTGGGTTTCAAGGAATTTTATTCAAGGTGATCACCCAATCTATGTTGCTACTTATGCATTTTTGATTATCTTCTTTACCTACTTCTACGTTGCAATTACCTTTAATCCAGATGAGGTTGCAGAAAATATGAAGAAGTACGGCGGATTTATCCCAGGTATTCGTGCTGGTCGACCAACCTCTGAGTACTTACAGTATGTGCTCTCACGTATTACTGCACCAGGCTCTTTGTATCTAGCATTTGTTGCAATCATTCCGATCATTGCATTGATTCTTTTCCAGGCATCTCAAAACTTCCCATTTGGTGGAACTGCGATCTTGATCGTGGTTGGTGTTGGTTTGGATACTGCAAAGCAGATCGAATCACAATTACAACAACGCTCATATGAGGGGTTTTTGAAGTAATGCGATTAATCCTGGTTGGCCCACCAGGTGCTGGTAAAGGAACACAAGCAGTTCAACTAGCTGCTCATTACTCAATTCCGCACATTTCTACTGGTGATATTTTTCGTGCAAACATTAAAAACTCAACTGAACTCGGTAAAAAAGCACAAAGTTTTACCGATAAGGGCGAGTTAGTTCCTGACTCAGTTACAAATGAGATGGTGCGTGATCGCCTAGGTGAGCCTGATACAAAAAATGGTTTTCTACTAGATGGTTTCCCACGTAATACCGCACAGGCAGATGAGTTAAACAAAATATTGGCAGCGAAAAATATGCCATTAGATGCAGTGCTTGAATTAAAGATTGAAAACTCTGAAATTATCCGCAGATTATCTGGACGTCGTACATGCCGAAATTGTTCGACCTCATTTCATGTTGAGTTTGAAAAATCAAAGGTAGATGGAGTTTGTGATTTATGTCAGGGCGAGCTTTATCAACGTGAGGATGATAAGGAAGAGGTAGTTGCCCGCAGACTTCAGGTTTATAGCGAGCAAACTGCACCGATTATTAATTACTACAGCAAGCTTGGATTGTTGAAAAGTATTTCCGCAATTGGGGGAGTTAAAGAGATTACCCAGCTTGCGATCACCTCAATCAGTAAGTAATTTTATGGCGATTCAAATTAAAAATCTTGAGCAGTTAAAATCCATGCGAAAAGCGGGGTTAGTAGTTGCCCACACCTTAAATTTAATTCGAGATAGTGTTGAAATTGGAATGACAACAATTGATTTAGATTTACTAGCGGTTAGAAGTTTAGACAAATACCAGGCTAAATCCTCATTTAAGGGGTATCACGGCTTTCCATCGGTAATTTGCGCATCTGTAAATGAAGAGGTTGTTCATGGAATACCAAACAAACGAGTAATTCAAGATGGTGATGTTTTATCAATTGATTTTGGTGCAATTGTTGAAGGCTGGCATGGTGATGCGGCGATCTCAATTGGAATTGGAAAAGTTGATGCCGCAGATCAAAAATTAATGGATGTTTGCGAAGAGTCGATGTGGCAGGGAATTGCTGCTGGAAAAAATGGCGGTAAGTTAACTGATATCTCAGAGGCGGTTGAAAAATATATTAAATCACAAGGTACTTATGGAATTTTGCGCGAGTATGGCGGACATGGCATTGGCAGTGAGATGCATCAAGAGCCACACATTTTAAATTTTGGTAAAGGTGGAAATGGTCCAGATTTGATTCCTGGAATGGCGCTAGCAATTGAACCTATGATCACTCGCGGTACTGAAAAAACTAAGGTACTAGGTGATGAGTGGACAGTGGTTTCACAGGATCACTCACGTGGTGCGCATTTTGAACATACATATGCAATTGCACCCGATGGCAAGCCCTTTGTTCTAACGGCGATTGATGGTGGAAAAGCGGAGTTAAGCCGGCTAGGTGTTGAAATTTCCGAACTGCTTTTGCCATGACACTCGTTGGCTTAATCGTACTTTTCTAATTTAATTAAATGTTTTTAACAGATGCAACCCTTTCTACATCTAGGGCTTACATAAATAATGAGTGGGTTGATGGCGGAATCAAAGTTATTGATGCAAAGCTCTCTTCATACGGTGAAGCTGGTGGCCAAGATGGAATGGCAATACCTGGCTATGTTGATCTGCAAGTAAATGGTCATGGCGGTGTCGACTTATTGGCTGCAAAAAGTTCAGATGAGATTCGCAAATTATCAAGATCTCTTTACAACAATGGCGTTGTTGCATATCTACCAACCTTAATCACCGGCCCAAAAGAAGGCTCACTTGCAGCTTTAAAATTAATTGAAGAGGTAAGAAAAAACCCAACGCCGGGTGAGGCAACAATTATTGGTACCCATTTAGAAGGACCATTTATTTCACCAATTAAACCTGGCATACATCCAGTTGAATACATCAAAATGCCAGACCAAGCATTTATTGGTGAATTCCTACGCGCTGGCAAGATTTCACAAGTAACAATTGCGCCAGAGCTGCCGGGAGCACTTGAGTTAATTAAGTTTTTAGCAGCTTCAGGTGTTGTAGTCTCACTTGGCCACTCAAATGCTACCGCCACTGAGGCACATGCTGGTTTTGATGCAGGTGCTAAAACTGTTACACATCTTTGGAATGCAATGAAAAAGAAAGCCGAGGGTGAACCAGGTTTAGCCCAGGTAGCTCTTGATCGTGATGATGTAATTATTCAATTAATAATTGATGAGGTTCATTTAGATTCTCAACTTGTTATTGACTCACTTAAGCAATGTCCAGGTCGTTTTATTGTCACAAATGATGCGGTATCTGCAGCCGGAGTTAGTGAAGGTATATTTGCATTTGGTGAGATTGAAATTAAAGTTGAAAATGGCAGAGCCACTCGCATGGATGGCACATTGGCTGGCGGCGTTGGCACCCTTGATAAATCTCTCAAATTAATGTGGGAGTACGGAGTCGGATTAGAGGATGCAATTGATTCAGTTACATCTAGACCAGCTGATTTGATGGATATGGGTCAGTTAGGGCGATTAGATCTAGGAAGCCCCGTTCAAATTCTCGCACTTTAGGGCCGATTTTCCTTTTCTAACCGTCACGCTTAAACTATCCCTCCTGCCTCGAAAGGGGTAAACCCAATAAAGATCAGAAAAGTAGGTATCGCTTGGCCAAGAAAGATGGTGCTATCGAAATCGAAGGCACTGTTGCTGAAGCACTACCTAACGCAATGTTCCGAGTTGAGTTAACAAATGGTCACAAAGTTTTAGCACATATCAGTGGAAAGATGCGACAGAACTACATTCGTATTTTGCCGGAAGATAAAGTGATAGTTGAACTTAGTCCATATGACCTCACCAGAGGTCGAATTATTTATCGTTACAAGTAATTTGTAGCAGTAAATAATTTAATTAGTAGCACTAACAAGGTTGTCAGGAAAGGTTAATCGTGAAGGTAAAACCAAGCG
Organism: Candidatus Nanopelagicus sp.; assembly: GCA_044353095.1. GTDB lineage: Bacteria > Actinomycetota > Actinomycetes > Nanopelagicales > Nanopelagicaceae > Nanopelagicus. The sequence goes on along the minus strand of JBILCN010000044.1, from coordinate 718 downwards.
TGAAGAAGATTTGCGACAAGTGCAAAGTTATTCGTCGTAATGGTCGCGTGATGGTTATTTGCGAAAATCTTCGTCACAAACAACGTCAGGGCTAATTAAAAAGTAAAAAACGCGTGATGCGACTTATTTGAAAAAATAAGACCCTCGGACCGAAAGGCTGAGGCCAACAGATGAAAAAATGTTGGATGCATTGCGGAGGACCTTTCGGATAAAAGAAACAGGTAAGCAATATGGCACGTCTCGTTGGTGTCGATCTTCCTCGCGAAAAGCGGGTTGAAATCGCACTCACCTATATCTTCGGAATGGGTCTTACTCGTGCGCAAGCAACACTTGCTGCAACTGGTATCTCACCAGATATCCGAGTTAAAGATCTACAAGAGCCAGATCTAGCAAAGCTTCGTGAGTACATCGAAGCTAATTACAAAATTGAGGGTGATCTTCGTCGTGAGATCGCTGGCGACATCCGTCGCAAAGTTGAAATTCAAAGCTACCAAGGAATTCGTCACCGCAAAGGTTTGCCAGTTCGTGGACAACGAACTCACACCAATGCTCGTACGCGTAAGGGTCCACGTGTTGCAATCGCTGGTAAGAAGAAGGAGACCAAGTAATGGCCACCGCTAAAGCAAAACCAGCTAAAGAGGCTGTGAAAGCAGCTCCAAAAAAGATTAAGGCACGTAAGAAAGATAAAAAGAATGTTGCCTTTGGTCATGCTTACATT
>JBILCN010000004.1:0-48803 GCA_044353095.1 Candidatus Nanopelagicus sp. | reverse complement strand
ACACCCGGTCCCATTTCGAACCCGGAAGTTAAGCCTTACAGCGTCAATGGTACTGCAAGGGGGACCTTGTGGGAGAGTAGATCGCCGCCGGACTCAAATTATAAGAGCTATCAGGTTATGTAAAAATAACTTGGTAGCTCTTTTTTTATTTCCACAGAGATTTTTAAAATCAACAATCTTGTCATCCATGTAAACAACAATTAGATCTGCATAAGCAAATAAACAAACTTCTATTTCATAGATCAGGAGCAATTTACATGGTGAAGATGTCAGAAATAAATGATCAGTTCGAGTACTTAAATGCGGTAGCGATTATCGGCCGATTAAGTGGTTCACCAATCGAGAAGGATCTGCCAAGTGGTGACAAGGTAGTAGAGCTTCGTATTGTTGTAGGCCGGGGCAAAAAATTAATGCTCAAAAGCAAAGTATCAGTGGACACTATAAATGTTGCGGTATGGGGTGCTCGAAACAGAAAGATGGTGTTGAAGTTTGATCAGAACTCTTGGATCGAGGTAAAAGGATCAATTAGAAGGCGTTTTTGGAACTCTCCCGGTGGTTTAGCTAGTCGATGGCAGGTTGAAGCGAGCGAGATCAGCGCTATTTAGGTACCGTTCTCCCATGAGCCAAGACCTTTTCTCGTCTTTAAAAAATTACGCCAGTAAGTTATCTAATGGCGAGAAAAGCCCTGCCGAAGTTGCCGCAGCACTTAATGTTTGGCTGAAAGAGAGCGGGGATTCAATCAAGGAGAAGATTGAATCAGAGGTCGAGCAAAGTGTTGCGAAGATGGGTTTTGCTAAGAAATCAGATCTATCAGATTTATTAAAACGCATAGAGCTTTTAGAGAAACAAATAGGTGCATCTCCTGTAAAAGCAAAGGCAAAAACTGTTAAGAAGAAGGTAGTCAAGAAAAATGCAAAGAGGACAGCAAAGTAATGGAGATTGATTTAGCTGCTCAGATAGCAAATGATTTGAACGCGATTAAAGAGCGCATCTCGACTTTAAATCAATCTGATCTCGCCGATCACAGTGATGCATTCGAGGAGATCCACACGCTTTTGCAACAAGCATTATCAAATCTAGATGGCGTTTGATTTAATATGAAAACCCGCTTAGATGCGGAACTTGTCAGAAGAGGTTTGGCCAGATCTCGTGAAAATGCCATTGAATTAATTGAAGAAAGAATGGTTCTAGTTGCTGGTATCCCTGCAAGTAAGGCCGCTACCCAAGTTGATGGGCAAACTTCAATCACTTTGAAAGAGATGAAGAGTCAGTATGTTTCAAGAGGTGGATTCAAACTAGAAGGAGCGATTCAAGCTTTCCCAGAGATTAATATTGAAGGCAAAGTTGCTCTAGATGCGGGCGCATCTACAGGTGGTTTTACAGATGTGTTGTTGAAGAATGGAGCTAAATCTGTCATTGCAGTAGATGTTGGTTACGGTCAATTGGCCTGGGAGTTACAAAATGATGATCGAGTTAAAATATTTGATCGAGTTAATATTAGAAATATCTCGGAGCAACAAATCGGGGAAAAGGTAGATTTAATTGTTGCCGATCTCTCTTTCATTTCTTTAAAACTAGTAATACCGGCATTGGTTTCCGTTGGTAAATCTGACGCTGACTACTTACTTATGGTTAAGCCGCAATTTGAGGTAGGTAAAGATAAATTGGGTTCAGGTGGGGTAGTTAGAGAGTCATCTCTTCGAAAATCGGCGGTACAAGAGGTGGCGCAGATCGCCTATAGCCATGGACTTGGTTGCTTAGGCGTTGTTGCTAGCCCATTGCCCGGCCCATCCGGCAATGTTGAGTACTTCTTGTGGTTAAAGGCAAATGCCCCTGCATTATTGGAAGTAGATTTAGACCATGCGATTGCAAAAGGCCCTCAGTAATGAGTGAAGCGAAAAGAAATTGTTTACTGGTTGTCCATCCGACTCGAGCAGAGGCTTTGTCGGCTGCGCAAGTGTTTATCAAAGAGCTTGGAAATGGTGGTTTTCAAATCTATGCAAATATAGATTTAGCAAACACCAAACTTTTTTCCGATGATGTAACTGTTGAAATTGCATTAGTTCTAGGTGGAGATGGCACCATTCTTCGGGCTGCAGAGCTTGTCCGAAAACAAAATGCACCAGTTCTGGGCGTGAATTTGGGCCATGTTGGTTTCTTGGCAGAGGTGGAGAAGCCATCCACTGCAGAGATCGTTAAAGCTATCGTTGATAAGAGTTATGAAACTGAAGAGCGAATGATTTTGAATTACCAGTTACTTCGCGCCGGCAAGGAAATAGCAACAGGCTGGGCGCTTAACGAAGTGATTATTGAACGAAATGATCATCAAATGATTGAGGTCTTTACTCAGATTGACCATCGACCATTATCTCGATGGGGTTGTGATGCGGTGATATGTGCAACGCCAACAGGATCTACCGCTTACGCATTTTCTGCTGGAGGACCAGTAGTTTGGCCGGAGGTAGATGCGTTGGTACTTCTTCCACTTGCTGCACACGCTTTATTTTCTAGACCTATGGTGGTCTCTCCGAAATCAGAAATTGTGATTGACCTCGAATCGGAGTCAGCAGATCTGAATGCTGATGGATTACGGCGAATTAAACTGCAATTAAATGATCGAGTAATTCTGACAAGTGATCAGAAAGATGTATTGCTGGCTCACATAAAAACCGCAAACTTTGCCGATCGATTGGTAGCAAAGTTTAAGTTACCAGTTGAGGGATGGCGTGGCTAAGAAGTCCGTAACAAAGCTGGAAGAGATTTCGATTCGAAGTTTGGGAGTTATCGAATCCTCAAACATCGAGTTTAGTGACGGTTTAACTGTTTTAACTGGTGAAACTGGTGCAGGCAAAACTATGGTTTTAACTGCATTAGGTTTGGTACTAGGAAGTAAATCAGATTCGGATTTAGTAAGAATCGGCGCCGAACGTGCAACTGTTACCGGACGCTTTGCAGTGAATCAAAACATTGCCAGTTCAATCACTGAAAATGGCGGGCAAATCGAAGATGGATGCGCAGTTATTACTAGAACTGTAAGCGCGCAGGGTAAGTCTCGGGTTTTAATTGGCGGCGCACTTACCTCTGCTTCATTTGTTGCTGATCTATCCGACCAGTTGGTTGAAATTCATCAACAATCTTCAGCCCTTCGACTTACTAAACCTAATGTTGTGCGGGAACTAGTTGATTCCTTCGGAGGTATATCTCTATCTGATTATTTAGCGGTTTATGAGGAATTCACTACTTTGCAAAAGCGATTATCAGATCTTAAATCACAGCTCGCCCGACGTGATGTTGAGATTGCGGAGTTAACTGAATTCGTCAAAGCTTTCTCAGCGGTAAATCCAAAACCAAATGAAATTGAACTGATAGAAACTGAAATATCTAAGCTTGGTTCAGTCGAAGATATTAATCAGCACCTCTCAACTGCGCTCAACTCTCTGGAAAATGATGAAGTATCGGCTATTAATCACCTGCAGCAGGCCCGAAAAGAATTAGACCGAGTTAAAGATAAGGATGCAGCATTGGATCTAATTTTAGATCGCTACCTTGAGTTGGTTCTGGGCTTTCAAGATGTGACCAGTGATCTAACCAGTTATTTAGTCGGATTAGAGGCTGACCCTAAAAGATTTGAGTTTTTACAGAATCGAAAATCAGAGATCAATAATCTAATCAAAAAATTTGGAAAAGGCAGTGATCGTTCTGTTGCTTATGAGCAGTTAATTGAAGATGGCAATAATGCGTCCTTGCGAATAGAAGATTTGTCTGGTGGAGATGTTCGCGTAAAGGAGATTGAGCAAGAGCTGATCAAGGTATTTAATCAATTGAAGAAAGAAGGACAGAAGGTTTCTCAATTGCGTGCAAAAGCGGCTGTATCGATGTCGCAATCAGTTACACAAGAGATAAAAGCTTTGTCGATGCCAAATGGTGAAATAAGCATCAAGTGCAAAGAGAATGATCCAGATCAAATATCAAGCTATACAGCCAGTGGGATTAATGATTTAGATATTTTGTTCTGCTCCCACCAAGGTGGTAAAGAGTTACCGCTGAATAAAGTTGCAAGTGGTGGCGAACTCTCGCGAGTAATGCTTGCAATGGAGGTAGTAATCGCGCAAACTCAAAGCATCGGAACCTATATATTTGATGAAGTTGACGCAGGTGTTGGTGGAAAAGCGGCAATTGAGATCGGACGGCGATTATCAAAGTTGTCTAAGAATGCTCAGGTGATAGTTATTACGCATTTAGCTCAAGTAGCTGTTTGGGCTGACCATCATTTAGTGGTGAAAAAGAGTGAAGGGGGATCTGTTACCCAAAGCGATGTGATTTCGATAGATGAGGCTGGGCGCAAGGTAGAGATAGCGCGAATGTTGAGTGGGCAGGAGGATTCACAAACAGCACAGCAACATGCGAGCGAGTTATTACATATAGTCAGGGAATCGGTGATAAGTTAGTGCTCCATGACCGCCCCTCATGTGAGTAAACATATATTTGTTACAGGTGGCGTCGCCTCAAGTTTAGGCAAAGGTCTAACAGCATCCAGCCTAGGTCGCGTTTTACGGGCTCGTGGCCTTCGGGTAACCATGCAGAAACTTGATCCATATCTAAATGTTGACCCGGGCACGATGAATCCATTTCAACATGGTGAAGTTTTTGTAACTGATGATGGGGCAGAGACTGATTTGGATATTGGTCATTACGAAAGATTTTTGGATACAAATCTGCATGGAACTGCAAATGTTACAACTGGTCAGATTTATTCAGCGGTTATTGCAAAAGAGCGTCGTGGTGAATATCTAGGTGACACGGTTCAGGTAATTCCGCACATCACTAATGAAATCAAAGAGAAAATGAAATCCATGGGTGGCGCAGATGTTGATGTGGTAATCACGGAAATCGGTGGAACAGTAGGTGACATTGAATCCCAACCATTTCTAGAGGCGGCAAGACAAGTTCGCCAAGATGTGGGCCGCGATAATGTTTTCTACCTTCATGTTTCTTTAGTTCCGTACATGGGTCCAGCTGGTGAATTAAAGACCAAACCAACACAGCACAGCGTTTCAGCATTGCGTTCTATAGGTATCACACCAGATGCAATTGTTCTGCGAAGTGACCGAGAAATACCTGAGTCAGTAAAACGAAAAATTTCACTTATGTGCGATGTTGATTACGAGGGAGTTGTTGCGGCAGTTGATGCGCCATCAATCTATGACATTCCGAAGGTAATACATTCTGAAGGTTTAGATACCTATGTTGTAAAACGTCTTGGTTTAAAGTGTGGTGAAGTGGTTTGGGGTGAATGGGATGATCTGTTAGAGAAAGTTCATCATCCAAAAACTGAGGTTTCAGTGGCGTTAGTAGGAAAATATATAAATCTTCCAGATGCTTATTTGTCGGTAACCGAAGCACTTCGTGCTGGTGGCTTCGCCAATTTTGCTAAGGTAAATATTAAGTGGGTACCAAGTGATGATTGCGCAACTGCAGCCGGGGCTAAAAATCAATTATCTGATGTTGATGCAATTTGCGTACCTGGCGGCTTTGGTGTTCGAGGAATTGAAGGAAAACTCGGCGCACTGAAATATGCTCGCGAGAATAAAATTCCAACATTGGGACTTTGTTTGGGGTTGCAAATGATGGTGATTGAAATTGCTCGAAATATAGGCGGCATTTCAGATGCAAACTCATCTGAGTTTGATGACAAAACAAAGAATCCAGTGATATCAACTATGGCATCGCAAAAAGATATTGTTGCGGGCAAAGCAGATATGGGTGGCAGTATGCGGTTAGGTTTGTACGAAGCGATACTGGAAAAGGGTTCACTAGTTGCAAGCATCTACGGAGCTCCATCGGTTAAAGAGAGACATCGTCATCGCTATGAAGTTAATAACGATTATCGCGAATTGATCGCTAAAGCAGGTTTAAAATTCTCTGGTCTTTCACCTGATCAGAATTTAGTTGAATTTGTAGAACTGCCGTTAGATGTCCATCCGTATTATGTTGGAACTCAGGCTCACCCCGAGTTCTTATCTAGACCAACCAGAGCGCATCCTTTATTTTCTGGCTTGATCAAGGCTGCAATAAACGCTCGTGGCTAATGATTTTGTAAGTCATTACCTGGATTTTCTGTTTATTGAAAAAGGGTTATCAAAGAATACAGTTTCTGCCTATCGTCGAGATTTAGAACGTCTTGCACATTACTTTGCTCTGAACAGTAAAGATTGGCAGAATGTCACTTCTGATGATTTGGTGCTCTATATTGCATGGCTGCGCGGACTAAACAACGATGATTTTCGCATTGGCGAGTCCTCGATTGCGCGTAACATAGTTTCAGTTCGAAATTTTTACGATTATTTGGCAAGTGAACACAATCTAGAAAATGTCGCTAAATCAATACATCCACCTAAAATTCCCAAGCGCTTACCGAAAGCTTTATCGATTGCAAATATTGATGATTTTTTAAGGATCAGCAGGGTAGACAAGTTTGCATTCAGGGATAGAGCATTGCTAGAACTGTTGTACGCAACTGGCGGCAGAGTTACTGAAATTATTTCATTGAAAACCGAAGACATATCGAAGACTCAAGATTTCACATCTTTACGTCTTACTGGAAAGGGTGGAAAACAACGGGTTGTTCCGATTGGAAAATTTGCCCAGGAAGCATTGGATAAGTATCTAGAAGTAAGCCGACCTGATTTATTAAAGATTCAATCAGTTAAGTATCTATTTTTGAATAGTCGGGGCGGGGGATTAACTAGGCAGAGTGCCTGGAATATTGTTTTGGCTCAAGCTAAATCTGCGGGGATTAGCGAAAAACTTTCACCACATTCACTGCGCCATTCATTTGCAACACATTTACTTGATGGTGGCGCTGATATAAGAGTGGTGCAAGAGTTATTGGGTCATTCATCGGTAACAACAACTCAGATCTACACATTAGTAACGATTGATAAGTTAAGAGAGAGTTACGCTAGTTCACATCCAAGATCTAGATAATTATCTTCCGCGTAAGCGACGAGCGATAATGCTTTGATCACCTTTTGCTTCTAGATCTGCAATTATGATTGATAGGGATTCTCTTACAATCCGACCTCGATCTACTGCTAAACCTAAATCACCTCGCAGAGCTAATCTGGCTTGATCTAAATCGTAAAGCTCATCTGGTGATAAATACACTGTGATTTTCTCATCATGCTTTTCGCGACCACTAGGAGCTCTATCAAATGCGGTAGCACGACGTCTTGGTGTAGTTCGCACTGCAGTTGATTTGGTTTTCGCTGTTACTGGTTGTGATACCTGTTCGATCTCATCCACATTCTCACGTGCAGAAGGGACTGCACTTAAAGTTGCGGTATTTCGAAATAACTCATCTGCGCCAGGCAAACTCACACGACGGCTCATTTGGATCCTCCACGGGTAATTAGTTCACGTGCTAAACGGCGGTATGCAGCCGAACCAGTACTACTGCTTGCATAAACGGTTACCGGTTGGCCTGCAACATTTGATTCAGAGAAGCGAACAGTACGGGATATTATCGTGTCGAAAATTTCGTTTGGAAATTCTTTATCGATTAACTCTAAAACCTCACGGGAGTGTCCAGTTTTCTTCTCAAACATGGTTGCCAGAATTCCATAGATAGCCAGTTCTGGGTTGGTATTCTCTTGGATTTTTTGAATGGTTTTCTTCACTAGCGATAAACCAAGAACTGCAAAATACTCGCACTCCATTGGAATAATCACTCCATTTGAGGCGGTTAATGCATTAACAGTCAATGTTCCGAGTGATGGCGAACAGTCAATTAAAACTACATCGTACTTGTCTAGGACCGGTGCAAGTAATTTTCGCAGTTTATGTTCTTTAGCAATCTCAGATACAAAAGCAGCCTCTGCTGCTGCTAAATCTTCATGGCCTCTAATGAAGTCAAGTCCTGATACTGAAGATTTTAAAATGAAATCCTCAAGTTTGGAATCTGCATCATTTAATAGATACCAGATTGATCCGTACTGCTCTCGAAGAGCTGCGCCTTTTATACCTAATCCTGTTGTCATCGAAGCTTGGGAATCAAAATCAATAAGTAATACTCGACGGCCAGTTTCGGCAAGAGCGGCGCCTAAATTTATTGCTGTAGTAGTTTTTCCAACACCACCCTTTTGATTTACAACAGAGATAACTCGTGCGGTGCCACCTTCAGTGATCTTTGGTGGCTCTGGAAAATTCTTTATCTTTCGTCCAAGAACATCAGCTGTGGTTGCTAAGCCCTCTTCTCGAATCTTTGATTTATTCATGCCCAAAGTCGATTTAACGTTTTGACGAGATGTCTGCGAAGCGTTTTTAGCCATGTGCGCAACCTATGACGGCGTATGTGCAAAGGCAAGGATGTTGAAGTATCTTTTGCGCATGTCGCAGGAAAATTTACTAAACACGGAGGCGCAATCTCCATCCATAACCGATGGTCGGGTGGCGGGTTTTTCCGTTCATTTAAGTAACTTTGATGGTCCTTTCGACCTATTACTTCAGTTGATTTCCCGCCATAAGATGGATATCACAGAGGTTTCTTTGGGTGCAGTTACAGATGAGTTCATTGCCTATATTCGCCAACTAGAGAGTTCTGCGCAAGGCTGGGATCTAGATAAGACAACCGAGTTCTTAGTGGTGGCAGCAACCCTGCTTGATTTAAAGGCGGCAAAACTGCTTCCATCGGGTGAAGTAGATGACGAATCTGATCTAGCTTTACTGGAAGCCCGAGATCTTCTTTTCGCAAGGTTGCTGCAATATCGCGCTTTTAAGGAGATTGCGGCCATCTTCCTGGACCGAATCGATCGTGAGGAAAAAAGTTTTCCTCGAACCGTTTCATTAGAGCCTCATTTCGCTGAACTCCTGCCTGAGGTTTTGATTGGCGTTGGAGCTGAGCGTTTTGCAGCTATTGCAAACCGAGTTTTGACCCCCAAAACTGCGCCTACCTTCACAATTGATCACCTTCACAGGCCCCTTGTTAGCGTCGCTGATGAAGCGGTATTGGTTGTTGAGCACCTTCGCAAAAGCGGAAGAGCTACCTTTCGAGCCTTGATTGATGGCGCACAATCCACGCTAGTTATCATTGCTAGGTTCCTGGCTCTGCTTGAGCTCTACCGTGAAGGAGTTGTTAGATTCGAGCAGGTCGTATCCCTTGGGGAGTTGCAGATTACTTGGGTTGGAACTGCATCTGGTGAGGTAGCAGTAAGTGATGAATTTGATCAACCCGTAGTGCCAATCGATGAAATAGAGAGTGAGACCGATAATGTCTGAAGTTGAACTTCATCGTTGTCTAGAAGCGATCCTGATGGTGGTGGAAGAGCCAGTTTCAGAGCTTATTTTGGCCCAGATAATTGAACGGCCAACTGATGAGATCCGGCAAGGTTTGCTTAACATGGCCCAGAAGTATCAGAGCGAAGATCGCGGATTTGAATTACGCCAGGTATCAGGTGGGTGGCGTTTTTATAGCCATCCAGATATGGCTTCATTGGTTGAGAAATTTGTATTAGATGGTCAACAAGCCCGTTTAACTCAAGCAGCCCTAGAAACCCTTTCAGTGATCGCGTACAAGCAGCCAGTTTCTCGTGCGAGAGTTTCTGCAATCCGTGGCGTAAATGTAGAAGCAGTTATGAAGACCTTAGTTTCTAGAGGATTGGTTGAAGAGGCAGGTATCGAGGGGGAGAGCGGTGCAGTGCTTTACCAAACAACCTCCTTCTTCCTTGAAAAATTAGGCTTAAATTCAACGAGTGATCTTCCTGCTCTTGCACCATTCTTGCCAGATATCGATGGCCTAGATGAATTGCTGGCAAATCTAACTGAATAAATAGCGGTTCTAGTAAGGTTTTTAAAGCGATAAACTCTGCGGGTGCCACTAACTCGCTTGAATAAAATAATTGCTGATGCTGGAATTGCTAGCCGAAGGGCCGCAGATCAGTTGATTCTTGACGGTCGAGTTAGCGTAGATGACCAGATCATAATTGAGCTCGGAAGCAAGTTTGATCCGCAAATTAATCAGATTACAATTGACGGTGAGAAAATAAATGCAAAAAAGTCTAATTCTTATATTGCATTTCATAAACCTGCGGGAGTTATTTCTACCATGTCAGACCCAGAGGGTCGTGCGAATCTAGGTGATTATTTTAAGGAACGTGGGGATCGTTTATTTCACGTTGGCCGCTTAGATCGTGATTCTGAAGGGTTAATCCTTCTTACTAATGATGGGGAGTTAGCTCATAGAGCCACCCATCCTTCCTATGGGTTAGAAAAGCGTTATCTCGTGGAGATTGAGGGTGAATACCTAAAATCCACAACGGATCAGCTTCTCCAGGGGGTTCGATTAGACGATGGTTTGGCCAGGGCTTTGAAGGTTGTGCTGATTAGATCTACATCCAAGAACCATCACTGGATAGAGATAACGATTCATGAAGGCAGGTACCACATTATCCGAAGGCTAATCGAGGCCCTAGGAATGAAGGTTCTAAGACTGGTAAGAATTGATTTTGGACCGATCAATTTGGGAGACATGAAAGAGGGTCGACACCGGGTCTTGAACGAGGTAGAAGTGCTTAATCTCCTTACCCTTTTAAAGTTAAATAAATAAATAAATATTGCATAAAACTGTATATCGATAAATTAATTTTTGATTAAAGGATTAATATCGATATATCTATTTACCGCAGTTCAAAACCCTGGCGCTAAAGCGTTTTATCGATATTTAGGCTTTTTACGTAATAGACCTTTGTAGATAAAAGGTTATTTAAAAGAGTATTAAAACGATAAAACGACACATTTGCTTATTTATTTATTTCTAAACATGATTTCTTCTGCTCTCGCTACCATTGCTTAATGAAGACCAGGGGCATTAGAGGAGCAACGCAGGTAGCCGCCAACTCCCAAGAGGAGATTAATTCCGGCGTGCTTGAGTTGGTCAAAGCTATGCTGGCGGAGAACTCAGTAGATCTAGCAGAACTGATTTCGATCATCTTTACCGTAACAGTCGACCTTAATGCCCAGTTTCCGGCAGTTGCTGCCCGCGAGCTGGGTTTAGGAAATGTACCGCTGTTGTGCAGCGTTGAAATAGATGTTCCAAATGCCTTACCCAGAGTTATCCGCGTTTTAATGCATATTAACTCCGATAAGGGGTTAGATCAGATCAAACACATTTACTTGCATGGTGCCACAGCACTTCGCAGAGATATCGCTCAGTGATACTTTGAAAGTAAGGGTAATTGGTTCGGGTTTAATCGGTACATCCATTGGGCTAGCTTTAAAGCAGGCTGGATGCTCACTTGAAATGATCGACATCGACCAAAAAGCACAACAACTCGCAAATAAATTAGTCGATGGTTCAAATTTGAAATCTGTGGAGCTAGTAGTGATCGCTGTCGATATTGCCAGCAATAAATCATTAATAGTCAAAGCGCTAAATGAGAACAGCGAATCAATAGTTATTGATGTGGCAAGTGTTAAGTCTAATCTTCTACAAGAGGTATCGGAGTTATCAGATAATGCTCAAAATTTCGTTGCCTCCCATCCAATGGCTGGTCGTGAAGTTGGGGGCGGGCATTCTGCTCGTTCAGATTTATTTAAAGGCAGGGCTTGGATAGGAATCGAATCGCAACTCACTTCCACAAAGGCTAAGCAAACTCTTGAATTCCTAGTCAGCAACTGCGGAGCTACTTTGTACTGGCACTCATCAAAAGAGCATGACCAGATCGTGGCAAAAATTTCACACTTACCACAGCTCATTAGCAGTGCTTTTGGGGCGGTAATTAATGATTCAAATGAGGAAGATTTAAATCTAGCGGGTCAGGGTTTGCGAGATCTTTTACGTTTAGCAGGATCTGATGCCACTTTATGGTCCCAATTATTGATTACAAATTCAGCGCCAGTTCTTGAGAATTTACAAGTAGTGATTGCCAAACTTCAGAGCATAGAGAAAGCCATAGTTGATTCAAATAATGATGCATTAAAACAATTTCTAGTTGCTGGAAATAATGGATTAAAGAAGATACCTGGCAAACATGGTTTGGTTCAACGCGATTATGCATTTTTATCTATCGTCATCAATGACGAAGCTGGGCAATTAGCGAAAATATTTAATGATTGCACCAAAGCAAATGTGAATATCGAAGATCTAAGTATTGAACATTCACCAGGTCAATTAACTGGTTTGATTACCTTGGCAGTGTCAGATAAGGATGCTTCGAAATTGTTCGACCATCTTTCATCCTGTGGTTGGGATGTTTTCCAAGTCCAAAGTCGATAAACAAACTTAACCGCTTTAAATCACTCAATAAAAGATACAATCTGGCCATGAACAATCTAGTGCTTGCTATTGATGGCCCAAGTGGTTCTGGTAAATCATCAACTGCGAAAGCGCTTGCGATAAGAGCAAATTGGACTTATTTAGATACCGGCGCCCTCTATCGAGCTGTAACCTTTTTAGCTTTGAGAGATGGAACAAATAACGAGAAGGATCTCTTTGAATTACTTCAAAAAACAGAGATTGTTTTTACATGTTCACCGAAAGATCCCAGAATTTTTCTTGATGACATCGATATCACAGAAGAGATTAGATATCAGCGAATAAATGATTCAGTAAGTATTTATAGTGCCATGCCGTCGGTTAGGCAGTATCTACTTGAACTTCAACGCAATTATATTGAAACAGCCCCAGTTGGAATTGTTGTCGAAGGCAGAGATATCGGAACCGTTGTTGCGCCAACTGCTTCATTAAAAATTTATCTTTATGCTGATATCGAGCAGAGATCTCTTCGTCGAGAGAATGAAGTGAAAGAATCAATTTCAACTAAAGAAATCTCAGAGTCATTATCTATGCGCGATGCCATGGATTCTACGCGTGAATTTTCACCTCTTGCTAAGGCTGAGGATGCGGCAGAGATTGATTCCACGAGATTGTCCCTGCAAGAAGTTGTTGACCAAATATGGAAATGGATGTTGCAGCGAAATTTGCTAGGACTACCAACGATTGCCGTTATTGGAAGACCAAATGTTGGAAAATCTACCTTGGTGAATCGTATGATTGGAAGACGAGAAGCGATTGTTGAAGATACCCCAGGTGTTACTCGGGATCGAGTTAAGTATGAAGCCGAATGGAATGGTAGAAGATTCTTTTTAGTAGATACCGGTGGATGGGAAGTGAAGCCCGAGGGCATCTCTGAAAAAATTACTGCGGGTGCAGAGGCAGCGATTGCAGAATCAGATTTGATAATGTTTGTAGTTGACGCACAAATCGGTGCTTTAGATGAAGATCAATCCCTCGTAGGGCTTTTGCGCAAAAGTAATAAGAAAGTAATTTTAGTTGCCAATAAAATAGATAATGCCGCCGATGAATCAGATGCATATGCACTCTGGAATCTTGGTTTGGGTGAACCTAGGTTTGTTTCTGCTTTGCACGGCCGGGGTAGTGGTGATTTGCTTGATTTACTAATTTCACAGCTTCCCGAAGTTGGTTCACAACCAGCTGATGATGGTTACAGAAGGGTAGCTCTTGTTGGCAGACCCAATGTTGGAAAATCATCTTTGTTAAATGTATTGGCAGGAACACCTCGAGTTTTGGTAGATGATGCAGAGGGAACAACGCGAGATGCCGTCGATGAATTGATTGAGTTTGGCGGATCAACTTGGCGTTTTATCGACACTGCCGGAATTAGAAGAAGAGCACATCAATCAAGTGGTACTGATTATTACGCCTCACTAAGAACTCAAATTGCTTTAGAACGAGCAGAAGTTGCTCTAGTTATTTTTGATGCCTCGCAGATATTAACTGAACAAGATATACGAATAGTTTCGATGGCAGAAGAGGTTGGAAAGGCTTTGGTAATTGTCATGAATAAGTGGGATTTAGTTGATGAAGAACGCCAAATGGTTTTGGATCGAGAAATCGAGCGACAACTTGAGCGATACCCGTGGGCGCAACGGGTGAATTTATCTGCGAAAACTGGTTGGCATCGAGATCGATTGGCACCCGCACTTCGAACCGCCTTAAGCAGTTGGGAGAAGCGCATTCCAACGGCAAAATTAAATGCTTTTTTAGGAGAGTTAGTTGGAGCCAATCCGCCACCGGTTAGAAGTGGCAAGCAGCCAAAAATTAAATTCGCAACTCAAGCCGGAGTTTGTCCGCCTAAATTTGTTGTTTTTGCGACAGGTTTCCTAGAAGATGCGTATCGTCGTTTCATCGAACGTCGACTACGGGAAGAGTTCGGTTTTGCAGGTTCACCTATCGAGGTTGCGGTTAAAATTAAGGAGCGAGATTGATGCTTACAATTCCAAATGCAATCACTGCCCTTCGAGCGTTAGGCGTTCCCGCCTTTCTTTACTTCTTTTTGGTTGCGGATCAGCCCCTTCTTAGTTTTTTTATCATTATGGTTGGAGGATTAACCGATTATTTTGATGGCAAAGTCGCCAGAGCGCTAAATCAAAGCTCTGATTTTGGAGCCAAGTTTGATCCCACCGTTGATCGCCTGTACATATCATCGATTGTTATTGCACTTGCGATAAAAGATTACCTACCTTGGGCGCTGGTGATTGCTTTATTGCTTCGCGACTTAGTTTTATTGTTGCTTGTTATCGCCCAAAAGTTACGTAATCTTCCTTATGCAGAGGTGAGTTTCTTAGGCAAAGCAGCCACCTTCAATCTTCTATACGCCTTTCCCATTTTATTGCTTGATCAAATTGAGGAGATAGCTCGTTTCACAAATGCAATAGGTTGGGCATTTGCCATATGGGGCTTAGCCTTGTATTTTTACACAGGTTTTCAATACCTAATACTGGGTATTAAAGGTTTGAAGAGAGGCTGAAAATGAGCAAGACACCGGATAACCTTTTTTATACCAAAGAACATGAATGGGTTGAAAGCTTAGGTAATAATCGTTTTCGAATCGGAATAACCGACTACGCACAATCTGCCCTAGGGGATATTGTTTATATCCAGTTGCCAAAGATGGATTCCAAAATAATTGCTGGATCAGTATGCGGAGAGGTTGAGTCAACAAAGTCAGTATCAGAAATTTATGCTCCTATTTCTGGCAAGGTAGTTGCAGTGAATCAAGCATTAGATAAAACTCCGGAAAGTATGAACGCTGATGCCTACGGCGCCGGTTGGATAGCCGAGATTGAAGCAGAAACGGATTTTGATCTAAAAACCTTGATGAGTGCGGCCCAATATCAGGATTTCACCGCTTGACCCGATCGCTTCTGAGGAATAGTGTCAGCCTCTAGTTGAACCTGAAGGAGATTTTGTGGCTGATAAAGCTCTACCCCCAAAAGATCTCACTTCCACGCTAAATCTGCGCCAATTAAGAAGCATTCCAGATCCTAAGCAAAACCAACACCTTCTAAATTCACTTTCAGAATCCGAACGAGAAGTTGTTTCTGCATTGCCCAAAAGCAGCGGTATTTTGATCATTCTTAGTGGTGCCGGGCTTGGATCAAGGTACTTACTGGATTCAAACAATGTGAAAATCGGGCGAGATTTAAACAACGAAATATGTTTTGATGACATTACAGTTTCTAGATCTCATGCCTTGATCGAGAAAAATGCTGACTCCTATTCAATAAAAGATCTTGGTTCTTTAAATGGCACATATGTAAATGCAGTTGCAGTTAAAAATAGCGCCCTACGTGCAGGAGACGAGATCCAGATTGGCAAGTATCATCTAACTTTATTTGTAGGGGAGAAGTAATGGCTGTTCCGGTCAGAGCGTATCTAAGCATCGGAGAGGTTCTATCGAAATTACGGAATGAATTTTCCGACATAACTATTTCAAAAATTCGATTTTTAGAATCTGAAGGTTTGATTGAACCACAACGAACACCCAGCGGCTATCGTAAGTTTACAAATGCAGATTTAGAGAGATTGCGATTTGTTTTACTAGCGCAACGCGATCAGTATCTACCGCTGCGAGTTATCAAAGATAATCTTGATGCATTAGATCGTGGTCTAACACCTTCATTAACTGTCGGTGGAGTTGCAACTCCGCGTTTGGCAGCCTCTGATGGTCAAGTTACTGATACATCCTCGGTCGAACAGGATCTGCGATTAACTAGAAATGAGTTGATTTCAGCTTCTCAAATTACAGACGAGCAATTAGCAGAATTTGAATCTTATGGCTTAATCACAATACGAGGACGGCATTACGATGCAGATGCGTTAGCCATCGCAAAGAACATTCTTGCAATTTCTGCATTTGGAATTGGAGCGCGTCATTTACGGGCTTTTAAAACTGCAGCTGATCGAGAAGTTGGTCTGGTTGAACAGGTAACTACTTCGATAAGAAGTCAAAAGGGTACTGAATCTAAAGCTAAGGCAGATGAGGTAGAGAAAGAGCTAGCTTCTTTGTCAATCAAGTTACATGCCAGCTTGGTACGCGCCGGACTGCACAGATCCAAGTAATAGTCACTCGTCATGTCTGAGTACTGTTTGGTTGAAGTAATCGGCGTTCGAGTTGAAATGCCTTCGAATCAACCAATAGTTCTTTTGAAAGAAATTGATGGTCTGAGGTATCTGCCAATTTGGTTGGGCAGCGCAGAGGCAACAGCTATTGCATTTGTGCAACAACAGGTGAAACCGCCAAGGCCCTTGACCCATGATTTATTTCATTCAGTTTTAGAAACCTTTCACATTGATTTGGAAAGTGTCTATCTAACTAAATTAGAGGATGGGATTTTCTACGCTCAGTTAAATTTTGCTGATTCAAAGTTTGTTTCAGCTCGTCCGAGTGATGCCATAGCTCTAGCGCTAAGAAGTAATTCGCCAATTATGGCTAGCCTGCCATTGCTAGATGAAGCCGGGATTGAGATTCCAGATCAGGCAGAGGATGAGGTAGAACGATTCAAGGAGTTCCTGGACCAGATCAATCCGGAGGATTTCCTTGCTTAATGCCTATCGACTTTCTAAAACCCTAAAGTGCAACCTTAGATATTCGTGTCTAACCATTAAAAAGGGGCTCCCAACTTCTACAATTAAGCCTTCCCCTTAGAATCGAGTCTGCCATGAGCATTTCCCCTGACATCGGATATCGAGGCGCTACTGCATGCGTCGCCGCTGGAATTTCATATCGGCAATTAGATTATTGGGCTCGAACTGGCCTAGTTGAACCAAGTATTAGAACAGCTGCAGGTTCTGGTTCGCAACGTCTTTATGGTTTTCGAGATATTTTAGTTTTAAAAATCGTTAAAAGACTTCTTGATACCGGAGTTTCACTGCAAAACATTAGAACCGCGGTTGAACATCTGCGAAGCACGGGTATCTCAGATCTTGAAAGAATTACTTTAATGAGTGATGGGGCTTCAATCTATGAGTGCACCAGCCCTGATGACATAGTTGATCTTTTGCAGGGTGGCCAAGGAGTTTTTGGCATCGCAATAGGTAAAGTTTGGCATGAGGTCGAAGGTTCGTTACTTAATCTACAGGGTGAAAATTCCTTGGATGGCAGCACCGTAGTAAGTGGTGCAAATAACGATGAACTGTCAGAACGTAGAAAGCGCAAAGGCGCTTAATAAGCAATACTCTTCCCCTTAACCAGCACGAACCTTGGGGGATTAGATGGTCGTACGTTCTACCTTCATTGATCGTCACATCGGTCCAAATGATTACCAGATCAATTCGATGCTGCTTGAATTGGGTTATAAGAGTTTAACTGATTTTATTCAGGCGGTTGTGCCTAAGAATATTTTGTTAACCAATGAGATAGAAAAAGTATTACCAGTAGGAATTTCTGAAAATTCAGCCATATCTGAGTTGAAATCTATTGCTGATGAAAATATTTTAGTTAAGAATTTTATTGGTAGGGGCTATGCTGGAAATATCACTCCGCCAGTAGTTCTAAGGAATGTTCTTGAGAATCCAGCTTGGTACACCGCATATACACCTTATCAACCAGAGATTAGTCAGGGCAGATTAGAAGCAATTTTTGCTTTCCAAACTGTAATCGCAGATTTAACTGGTTTACCTGTTGCCAATGCCTCGATGCTGGATGAAGCAACTGCAGCTGCCGAAGCTCTGACGTTAAGCAGGCGGGTATGGCAGGGAAGTGATGAAGCAATATTTTTAGTTGACCAAGATCTACATGATCATGTGAAAGCGGTTATTTCTACACGAGCAAAGCCATTAAAGATTGAAATTAAAGAAATCAATGTTGAAGTTTATGATTTTAAAGATGATTTCTTTGGTGCGATCTTTGCTTATCCAAATGCAAATGGAGAAATTAAGGAGCTAAAGAAAGCGATAATTGCGGTTCACCAGAAGAACGCGTTGGCAATTGTAGATTGTGATCTCTTATCGCTAACTTTAATCCAAGCACCTGGAGAATTCGGCGCCGATGTTACGGTCGGAACAGCGCAAAGATTTGGTGTCCCAGTTGGTTTTGGTGGACCGCACGCAGGATTTATGTCGGTAAGGGAAGGTTTAGAGCGATCAATGCCAGGACGTTTAGTTGGTCAATCAATAGATTCCCACGGTAATGCCGCATTTAGATTGGCTCTGCAAACTAGAGAGCAGCACATCCGACGTGATAAGGCCACATCAAATATCTGTACGGCACAGGTTTTACTAGCTGTAATTTCGGCCTTTTATGCAATGTGGCATGGTCCTAAAGGGCTTGCGCAACTTGCTACTGAAATTACCACTCGCGCAAATGGACTCCGCCAGGATCTAAAAAATGGTGGTTTTGCAGTGGGGGATAAGCCTGTTTTTGACACAGTAAAGATCTCAGGCGTAAACGCTGATGAATTAATTTCCAAGTTTTTAAAGAACGGTATGAACATCAACCGCATTAGCGGATCAGAAATTTCGCTTAGCTTTGATGAGTTATCAACTGATGCTGATTTAAGCCAGATGTATCAGATTTTTAACCTAAAAATATCTGAAAAGAGTGTCCAAATTGCTTCAGGAAGGCAAAGTAAGTATTTAACACACCCAATGTTTAATTCATATCACTCTGAAACATCAATGCTTCGATACATAAGAAGTTTGTCAGATCGCGATTTAGCACTTGATCGCACAATGATTCCGTTGGGATCTTGCACAATGAAATTAAATGCAACATCTGAAATGATTCCGGTTACCTGGCCACAGTTCGCAAATATCCATCCATTTGCTCCCTTGGATCAATCAAAGGGCTATAAAAAAATGATAGAACAATTATCCAAATGGTTAGTTGAAGTAACTGGCTATGACGCAGTTTCGTTGCAACCTAATGCTGGTTCTCAAGGCGAGTTTGCTGGTTTATTGGCTATTAGAAATTATCTTGATAACAAGGGAGAACAACACCGCAATATTTGTTTAATTCCTTCGAGTGCTCATGGCACAAATGCGGCCAGCGCCGTAATGGCGGGTATGAAAGTAGTAGTTATTGAGTGTGATGAACTGGGAAATGTTTCGATTGCAGATATTAAGGCGAAAATTGAACAGTATCAAGATCAATTAGCTGCTTTGATGGTTACTTATCCTTCAACCCACGGTGTATTTGAAGAAGCAATCTCTGATATTTGTCAGCTTATTCATGAAGCTGGGGGACAGGTTTATGTTGATGGGGCCAATTTAAACGCCCTTGTTGGTTTAGCAAAGCCAGGTAAATTCGGCGCTGATGTTTCACATTTAAATCTACATAAAACATTTTGTATACCGCATGGTGGTGGAGGTCCAGGAGTAGGACCAGTAATTGCTCGCGCACATCTTGGGCCATTTTTACCTAATCATCCGGCCGATTCACAAGCTGGACCGATAACTGGACCTGGCGCAGTTTCTAGCGCACCTTATGGTTCTGCATCAATTTTGCCGATTAGTTGGATGTATATCAGAATGATGGGTGGAGCTGGGTTAACAAAGGCTACTCAAACCGCGATTTTATCTGCCAATTACATAGCGAAAAAGTTAGATCCTTTTTTTCCAATTTTGTATAAAGGTAAAAATGATTTAATTGCCCACGAATGCATTATTGATATCAGAGAAATTACTAAAGCAACAGGTGTCACAGTTGATGACATCGCTAAGCGTTTGATGGATCATGGATTCCATGCACCAACTGTTTCATTTCCAGTTGCCGGAACCATGATGATTGAACCAACTGAATCCGAAGATCTGCGTGAGTTAGATAGATTTATTGCAGCTCTTGAATCAATTCATCAAGAAATTACCGATATATCTCAGGGTCGAATCAGTATCGAAGACTCACCATTGCGCCATGCACCTCACACCATGGGGGATCTAGTTCGGGATGATTGGGATCGAAAATATGCAAGATCAAAAGCAGCTTTTCCAAGAGGTGAGAATCATGGAATCGGCGCATCTGGAAAGTATTTACCTACAGTTGGGCGAATAGATGGTGTTCATGGGGATCGAAACTTGATCTGTAGTTGCGTGCCGATCGAGGAGTTGGCGATCAACTGATCTCTGTATTACTTTACATAATGTAGATTATCGGCGTAATATCAAACGGCGTAAACCCCAAAAAGTAACCATAAACCAAGCTTCCCAGACGATAGCCAGGCTCATTTTAGACAAACCATTCTCTCTTTCAACAAAGGTTATTGGTACCTCTTTGATAAAAAACCCTAATTTATTTGCCAACATCGCCATCTCTATTTGAAATCCATAACCTTTAGTTTCAATCAAATCAAGGTTGATCATTTTCAGAAATGATTTAGGGATTACGCGGTATCCAGAGGTTAGATCTCGAAATGGTAAACCAAGTGCGAATGATGCATACCTTGTACCCATCCTGGATATCAATTGTCGCTTCTTCGGCCAATTCACAACACTGCCACCAGGCATCCATCTTGTTCCAATCACAAAATTCTGCGCTGATATCACCTTAAAGAGTGCGCCTAATTCTTCAGGCTGATGACTTAAATCAGCATCCATTTCAACAAAAAAATCATAATCTTTTTCCAAACCATACTTAAATCCTGCTAGGTAAGCCGGTCCTAAACCATTTTTGCTATCTCGACGAAGAACACTGAGTCTTTTAACACCAAGTGAACTAGCTATATCTGCCGTTCCATCAGGTGATTTATCATCAATGATCAGGACATCGATTTCATGCTCTGTAATGGTTGAGCAAGCTTGATCTAAGCGAGTTAATAGATTCTTGATGCTTTCTGCCTCGTTATATGTAGGCACCAGAACCAAAATTTTGCTCATATTAACTCCGAACTCGTTTAATAGTCAGCAAGAGTAGCAATAACAGCGCTGCTATTTCTGGGTAAAACTTCAATTTTTGGGTTAATGTCTGGCCCTCATATAAATTAATATCATCGATCAAGACATCCCCGCCAAATTTTGGTGTGGAAGAACGCAAGTCACCGTTTGTATCGATAAATGATGTTACCCCAGTTGTAGAAACGTAAGCTATCTCCCGGCCCGTTTCGATAGCCCGTATTTTGGCAATATTTAGCTGTTGGTCAAGTTGGGCGGTATCTCCAAAGGTTGCATTATTTGTTTGGACAACCAGGAAATTCTGCGTCAATTCATCGCGAAAAGTATCATTAATTATTTCATAACAGATCAAAGTCTGAAATGAATTATTGTCTATTTTAAAAGTGATTTTTTTAGTCCCGGCTGAAAAATCTACAACATCTTTCACATATGGCGAGAATCTTTCGAATGAACTTCGCATTGGAATGTACTCACCAAATGGCGTTAAATAACGCTTGACATAGATCTTTTCAATCTTAGGATTGAAAAATACAGAGATATTTTGCAATTCCCCACTAAACCTTGATATTCCGCCAACTAATATTGGTGTTTCAAGTGAATCAGATAACTCAGTTATTTCGGATTCAATCTCAGGATTTTTGAAAATATCAATATCTACTGAATTCTCTGGCCAAATCACGAGATCAGCCATATTGGCTGTCAATTTATTTCTGCTCACTTGATAATGATTTTGATAAACAGCAAGTGGGGTCGAGTTAAAATCTAAACCTAATTGGGGTACTCCCCCTTGGACCAAGGCAACCTCTAATTTACCGAGATTATTCAATTCAGTAGGCAAAAAATTCGCAATTATTATGAAAAGGCAAACAATTATCAATTGGCTAATTTTTCGAATGGCAACTAGGAAACCGATTAAGAACGCTACGCCAGCAGCGCCCATTAACGGATAAATAGATGAAAGAGGTGAATCAACTTGTGTGAAGCCCAGTCGACTCCATCCAAATCCAGTAAATGGAGTTGTTCGCATTAAAAGCTCACTTAACACCAGCGCGCAACCAAAAATTACGGCATTCGATAACTTAGATCTTTTTCCAACCAGTGCTAACGGCAAGAAGAAAATCGCTTGCATGAAAACCAAAGCCAGATACGGCAGATTGCCAACATAGATTCCAGTCCAATTTTGAACAACGAGTAAAAGTCCCAAGCCAAAAAAATAAGAGGTGCGAATTCGAGAGATAAGTGTGTTTTCTACTAAAATTTTATAGAGGAAAAAAAGGGAAACAAAAGGTGCAATCCATAATGAAACCGGTGCAAATGCTAATGAAGAGAACGCGCCTAGGGTTAAACCAAAGATCAAATCTTTGATAAATCGCATTTCAATCCCACCTTAGAGCAGAAATTAGCCGATCCACACTTGAGCCCAAACCATATTCAGATTGCATCTCTTTAATTTTGGTAAGGGATTTTGGTTTCTTTGGTAAATCAATGTTCATTGAAGGAATCGGTACATCAAGTGCGCAATTTACTAACTTGGGCGCGATGCGTGCGTACTCTTTACTTGCAAGAACCTTCTTGGCAAGAGTTTTAGGCAAAAGTTCATCCTCATTTTTAGCTGCTTTAACGACATCTTGCATTTGTGAAAAGGATTTAGCTATTAAAGCTGCACCTTTCTCGCCTATTCCCTTCAGTCCAGGAAGTCCATCTGAGGCGTCTCCCCGGATCATGGCAAATAACGCGTATCTATCCCCTGGAATCTCATACTTTTTACTAATCCAATCAATATCAACTAAATCGTGATTGCTTAATCCTTTTGCTAAGTAAACAATCTTGACATCTTTTTTATCATCAACTAATTGAAAGAGATCTCTATCCCCACTTGCAATTCGAATCGGTCCGCGCTCTGATTTACTTAAGGTAGCAATTACATCATCTGCTTCATAATCATCAACTCCAAGGGTTGCAAAACCGAAGGCATCTAGTACATCTAACAAGACTGGTATCTGCGGTGAAAGTGTGTCTGGTTCAGCTTCCTCACCTGAATCATCAATTCGATTTAATTTGTATTCGGGAAATAAATCTACCCGCCAGGAAGGTCGCCAATCCCCTTCTAAACAGGCAACAAATCTATTTGGTGAATAGATATTAATTAATCTTGCAGACATATCCAGAAAACCTTTGACAGCATTAATTGGTTCACCCTTTGGCGAAAGCAAAGTATCCGGCATACCAAAATATGCCCGATACCAAAGTGAAGCGCTATCTAGCAATAACAAACTCATAAAGATGCTCCGGCGTAAATAACTACACCTCGATCAATCTTTGTCAGCGCTTGATCGATCAATGGTTCTAACTCTAAAACCGCTCCTCGTAATTGACGCAAAAGATCAACTATTTGCTTCATATTGCGAACGAAATCACCAACTGTAAGGTCATTATCTTTCAGAACTGCAGTTAGTGAATTACCACTTGCCCATCTTTGAGCTGCCCAACTAAATCCAAAATCAGGTGCTCTCGTAGGTTCAAGATTGTGATCGTTTTCAATCGCAAAGATTTCACCATATATCTTGGAAATTTTAGCCATTGCTAACGCTACTTCTCCTCTAGGAACCTTGGCAGCCTCCTCATTGCGGGACTCATAGATAAAACATGAGATCACAGAAACTAAATCAATGGCAGAAAGTTGTGCAAAAACCCCTCTTCGCACCGATTCCGCAATAAGTAAATCGGTTTCACCATAAATCTTGGCTAATATTTTTCCAGGTGAAGCAACTTCACCCTTTTCAATGTAACCCAGTTGATCGAGAATAATTTGAATTCGATCAAATCTTTTGGCAATTACGTTGGTTCTAGAGTTGATTCGATCCTTTAATCCATCTATTTCTCGCTGCAAGCGATGGCCTTTTTCTGTGAATCGGGCATGGTTCTCTCTATCCGGACAAGCATGTGATGAATGGTTGCGCATTCTCTTGCGAATTGAAGCAATCTCTTCTTCAGATTCCATTCGGCGACGACGATCACGTTTGCTAACAACCTCAAGTTTTTTGATATCAGAACGCATTTGCGCATAATCGAGAAAATCACCAAGATGACACTCACTTTCTTTGAATAACTCATCCCGTGCCTTTTCATTTTTCCGAATCTGTTTTGCTAAACCAACTACCGCTTTATCTGCCTGAAATTGTGCAAGGGAGGATTCTAAGGATGATCTAGCTTTATCAGAACCAAATTGTGAAATTAGATTGATGCTCATGTTATAGGTTGGCTTGAATGAACTTTTAAGTGGATAGGTTCGAGTTGATGCCAAACCTGCTACTGAATTTGAATCCAGATCATTATTCCAAAGAATGACCGCATTGCCTTCTATATCAATTCCTCTACGACCTGCTCGACCGGTTAATTGTGTGTACTCACCAGCAGATACAGCAACATGACCTTCACCGTTCCATTTAGAAAGCTTCTCCATCACAACCGTTCTAGCCGGCATGTTGATGCCTAGAGCCAAGGTTTCAGTGGCAAATACCGCTTTAACTAAGCCAAGTTGAAACAACTCTTCAACAGTACTTTTAAATGCTGGAAGTAATCCTGCGTGGTGGGCTGCAACGCCACGTTCTAAACCATCAGCCCACTCATAGAAGCCCAAAACAATCAAATCTTCTTGGGCCAGATTAGTTATGTTTTTATTAATGATTTTACGTATTACTTTGCGATCATTTTCATTTGTTAATCTGATACCCGCTTGCAAACATTGCTTAACTGCGGCATCACAGGCTTTACGTGAAAATATGAAAGTTATCGCGGGCAGCAAGCCCTCTCTATCAAGCTTTTCAATAACTTCAGGCCTACTTAAACTTTTCGGTGCCTTTGGTTTATCCCGCCAATTTCCACGTACCTGACGATAGGTATCACGTTCCAGTTTACTGAGCTCGGGATTGAGTTTGAGATTTTCATCAAATAAATCCAACAATCTATTGCCAAATAAAACATGCTGGTAAAGCGGAACTGGTCGAATCTCTGAAACGATAACCTCGGTTTCACCCCTTACGGTTTGTAACCACTCACCGAACTCTTCCGCGTTAGATACGGTTGCAGATAAGGAGACAACTTGCACAGAATCAGGCAAATGAATCAGAATCTCCTCCCAAACAGCGCCACGAAACTTGTCCGCTAAATAATGAACCTCATCCATTACTACATACTTCAATCTTTTTATCGTATGTGAGTTGGCATAGATCATGTTGCGCAAAACCTCAGTGGTCATAATGACAATATCAGCCTCTGAATTTATTGAAGTATCACCTGTCAACAAACCAACTTTGGCTTCGCCATATCTTGCCACCAGTTCAGAGTATTTTTGATTTGATAAAGCTTTTATTGGTGTTGTATAAAAACATTTCGATCCAGATTGAACTGCAAGCTCTACTGCAAACTCCCCGACAATAGTTTTACCTGCGCCAGTTGGTGCTGCAACCAAAACACCTTTACCTTTTTCTAATGCCCGACATGCAGCAATCTGGAAATCATCTAACTCAAACTCTAAAGAGGAGGAAAACTTGCGCATCTTCGGAAAAGCGATCAACTCCTTGTTTCGCAGATAATTTTCGGATGCAGAAATGCTCATTCTTGGATCCAAGTTTTAATGGCCTTTGGCACAACAACTACATTTACTGGTAGATCAGATATTAGCTCCCCGTCGGCGTAAGCCTTAGTTTTAGCATTCAACGTAAACTCACTTGACCTAAAAACCTTCACTTTTGGATGATTTATATGTGTACCCGAGAAAACTCTCGGAAATATACTTAACAAAGTTAATCTTGAAACCGGTTGAACATACAATAAATCCAGTTCCCCATCTATATATGATGAATGTGGCGAAATTTTCATGCCGCCCCCATAACTTACGCCATTTGCAACAAGGGCTAACATTGCGTGAACTATTTTCTTCTCATTATTAAAAGTAATCTCGTACTGGATTGGTTTAAATTTAAACAAAATGATCAGCATCGCGATGGTATATCTAGCTCGCCCACTAGGCCATTTGATCCTATTAGCTAGTGAATTAACCTTTGCATCAAAACCAGTGCTCATAATCTGCAAGTACCACTTTTCTCCATTGTGATACTTTGCTTTCGCAGCATCAATTGCCTGTGATTGATTTCTAGTTATCAAATCAAAAATCTCCTGCTCAGATCTTCCTAATACCCCAATGCTCCTTGAAAAGTCATTTCCTGTTCCACACGGAACAACCATTAGGCCTATATTCTTTAAAGCTATAGATTGTAAACAAATGGAAACTAGTCCATCTCCACCGAAAGCAATAATTGTTGAAATAGGCTGCGTTTGCAAAGAGATAGAAATTTGCTCTTGTGTCTGAGATTGACTTCGTTCATTGATTATCTGATAGGCAATGTTATTACTTGAGCACAAAACCTCGAATCTTTTCAAACGGTTAAGGGCATCCCCTTTGCCAGCACTCTTATTTAAAACCAGTAACCACATCAGATAGGTTCTGCGGGATCTATTGGAGTTGCATTCAAACTTTGTTCTACAGATCCTTTTAATCTCTTCCTATCGATTAATAGAGCGATAACACCAGCTGTGAAATACAAGAAACAAAGTGGGATAGCCAGGACAGTCATTGTGATTGGATCTGGTGTTGGTGTGAATGCTGCAGTGAATAGAAATATTAGGAACACTGCTAAGCGCCAAGGTTTGAGTAATGAACGACCACTAACTAGGCCTAATATGTTTAAAGAGAGTAGGAATAACGGAAGAACGAAGGCAATACCGAAGAGTAAAATTAATCTTGAGACGAAATCAAGGTACTCATCAAATCGGATCAAATTTCCCAAATCACTGGGCGTAAAACCAAGAAGTATTTTTACTGCGTGCGGCAAGATCAAATAAGCGCATGTGGCACCCAAAGTAAAAAGAGGTGTTGCTACGGCAACAAAAAATATCGCAAAGCGACGTTCTTTCTTGTGTAATGCCGGCGTGATAAATGACCAAATTTGATAAAGCCAAACTGGAGCTGAGATCAAAATACCGGATATGAAGGACACCTTTAATTGAAGAGTAAAGGGTCCAATTAATCCATTCACATAAAGATCACCGCAATAATTCTCTGAATTACTGCTATCAAGTTCACAAAATGGAGAGGCTAATTGCTTGATTACCGGTTCATAGAAAATCCAACCAACAATAGCCGCGATAGAAACAGCAAATAATGATTTTAAAAAACGATTTCGGAACTCTTTAATATGCTCAAGAAGTGGCATCGCGCCATTTCGCATCTTTGGCATGATTTTGTAAAAACTACTTGGAACTATTTATCAGAAGATGAATTGCCATCTTTGTCGTTTTTATCATCGTTGTTCAGCTCTTTCATCTCGCTTTTAAAGATACGAAGTGAGCGGCCTAAAGAGCGAGCCGAGTCCGGTAATTTCTTTGAACCGAACAAAACTAGACCTACGATTAACAAAACAACGATGTGCCAGGGAGCGAAAGAATTCATGGCGCTAGCCTACCCCAAAGAGCCAAAAACTTCAGTGACAAATGATCTACTCATACAATCCTAGGGTTGACCGAACTTGCTCCCCTATCTCCTTTTTTAAGATGGCGGGCTCAAGCAGTTGCAAATCCGGTGCATTACTTATTACCAATCGCTTCAGCCATTGCGGATTGTTCATACTGCCTACAGCTTGATAAACATCGCCTTGCTGAGATACATCAGTGAACAAATCGCTGTACCTTTCAGTTAAATACTTGTTCGTACTCTGTATCTTAAACTCAAAAGATTCCTCAACATCACCTAGTGAGGGATTATTGATTGACGCGGAGTTTGAAATCTCACAATTAAGAATAAGATCCATTCGATAATGACGTTCTTGATTACTCTTGGTATCGATTGCAATAAAATAGAAATTTCCTTGTGCTAAATAGATGCGTTTTGGAATAACAACCCGGTCTGACACTTCATCTCGCGAAATTGAGTTATACCTTAAATTTAACCCTTCATTTCTGCTGATCGCATCACTTACTAAGTCATAGAAGGCAGGTTTACTAGTAGAAAATGAAATCTCTGAAATCGAGGAGAATTTCGCGCCAATTTTTTGCTGTAAATCTTCAATACTTTTTATTTGAATCGAATCACTTATTGCATTCTTTATGATCGAAAGTCCAAGATTAAGAACTACTGCTTCAACTTCATTAAATACTCGAGGCTTGTCGAGAACTTGAGGATCGATGACAGTTACTACGCCATCCTCAAAAGCAAGATCAATTAGTTCATATGGAGTGTAGCCTGGCAAACCACACATGAATATCAATTCTAAATCGGCAAGTACCTGCTTTTCAGAAACACTAAATTTCTTGGCCAGCGCAGATACCTCGATGCCAGGATGCTCAAGAATGAAGGGAACAAGGTCTAGAACGCGAGTAACTCGATCAACGGCTGATTCATTCATCTGATCAATCCCCCCAGACGAAGTAAAAGTTCATCCTTGAGTTGATTCGGTGCTATTACTTGGACATCATCCCCATTCCAAAGCAGATCTCGAATCATTTGCTCTTGATCTGAGAAAGGTAATTCAATTTTGTCCCATTCCCCATTTTTTGGGGAAATGATCCCTTCCTTCCTTAAATTGTTGCATTTACCGATTCGGATGTAAGCCTGTAATCGCTGGTTCTGCACCTCTTGATTTTGCTGAACCTTTAAATTTTTAGTTAAGAATTCTTTATCAAAAGCTCCCTTTTTATCATTTATGGTGATCGCCGATTCAAATCTAATCACCTTGAATTTCTTTAGCGAACCATCATCAACCCCAGATACATACCAAAAACCTTGAATGTTCTCCAATCGAATTGGAGCAACCTCTCTATCAATAGATTTATACCGGAATTTGATGTAGCGGTTATTGCTGATTGCATCAATTAATATTCTGATTTGCTCGAATTCTTGATTGGAGCCTTGCATCGACATTAACCCGTTATTGGATCCAACTTTTGCCACGATGGCTGAATCAATTGATGAAATCTTTAAAAGCGCATTCTTTGCAGAATCATCAAAGTTTGATTCCAACCAAAAGTTCGCAGCGAGCACCATAAGAATTAAATCTTGCTTAGAGAAATCATTAGGTTGAATCTGGATCTGTGAGCTACGAATCAAATATCCTTGCTCATCCTCAAACAATGGATCTAATCCACCAACCTCAATCACGATGCCAGCGCTTCGTAACTCATCTTTATCGCGTTCGAACATTCGCTCCATGCTTTCTGGAGTGCCTGAGTAACCAGAGATAGTGCGAAAAATCTCATTCTTCGTTAAGTACCGCTTGCTAGCTAACAGACCCAAGGTCAGATTGATTAATCTCTCTGTTTTTTCCGAACTCATCACCGTAGATTAACCATTATCGGGCATTTTGATAGACTTGCCTGTGATTAGAAAAGAGATAAACACGATGAAAAGAATATTATCCACATTGCTAGTTCTTGGCTTACTTACCTCCTGCTCTACCGATGGTGGTTTGGATTCTATGACTGGCGGGCAAACAAGCAGTGGTGAAATGAGTGGAGATAACGTGGGCGTTTTTGAATTTCCTTCTGTAACAGATAGTGCAGGTAAAGAGCCTTCTATTGGTTCACTGGTAGGAGCACCTCCGGCCACACTGCAGCAAAAAGATATTATTGTTGGAAAGGGAGCACAGGCAACTGCAAGCTCAACGCTAGAAGTTCACTATGTGTTAATTTCATACAGTAATGGCGCACTAGTTGAGTCTTCATGGAAATCAAATCAAACAGCTACATTCCCACTTAGTGGCGTAATTGCTGGCTGGCAAGAAGGAATCCCAGGGATGAAAGAGGGCGGACGAAGAGTATTAATCGTTCCACCTTCACTTGGATATGGAGAAATGGGATCAGGGCCAATAGCACCAAATGAAACTTTGGTTTTTGTTGTAGACCTTGTAAAAGTTTCCTAAATTTAGATTACTCGAGCACGCCGTAGCTGCTCTTTGATGGGCGCCTGCGGCGTTGTAAGACAGAAATACCAGGCGCCATTCTTCTTGCAACAGTTAAGAAGCCAGTATGTCCAATCATTCTATGTTGTGGTCGAACCGCTAATCCTTCATGATGCCAACCTCTGACAATAGTTTCCGTAGTTTCAGGTTCAGTGAATAAATCACTTTCTTTTAAGGCTTCTGCAAATTTGGACAGCTGTGTTGTTGTGGCAACATAAGCAAGGATCACTCCTCCTGGGACAAGAGCATCCGCTGCGGTTTGTACGCACTCCCAAGGAGCCAACATATCTAATACAACTCGATCCCATTGCGCTTCATATTGTTGTTCTTGAAAAGCACCGACGACTAAATCCCAGTTTTTCGGTGGAGTTCCAAAATAGTTGGTCACGTTACTTTTAGATATCTGCGCAAAATCATCTCGAATCTCGACAGATTGCAAGGCTCCACTTTCACCAATCGCTCGCAACAATGCCAAAGTTAACGCTCCAGAACCAACTCCAGATTCAAGTACACGAACACCGGGTTTAATATCGGCAACACCTAGAATCATCGCCAAATCTTTTGGATAGATAATTGTGGCACCACGTGGCATTGACAGAACGTAATCTGCGAACAAAGGTCGGAACGCTTGAAACTTTAAATCACCATTAGTTGCGAAGATACTGCCCTCTGGTTTTCCAACAATTTCATCATGCTTCAGCCATCCTTTATGGGTATGCCACTCCCCACCCGAAACCAAAGTGATGGAGTACATCTTGCCTTTAGGGTCGGTAAATTGAACACGATCACCATAAGCAAAGTTGCGATCAACCATGATTGATTCCTTTAACTTTATTTAAAAATGGATACCAATCAATCAACTTACTTACTGATATTTCGGCTAGAGATTTCACAATGCGTAAATTTTGGTGCTCCGGCATCGCAACTAGATGAGGGATACCGATCACTTGCGCACCAGAATTAAGACCGGAAGTAACTCCAGTAATCGAATCCTCAACCACCAAACAATCTTCAATCCTCACATTCAACCTGTCAGCGGCCAACAGATATGGTTCTGGATCAGGTTTAGATTTTGAAACATCATCGGCTGAGATTGTAATGTCGAAAAAATTGGCAGGAAAATGAGTTAGAACAGTTCTCATCAAAGTTCCACCACTTGCAGTAACTAAAGCTATTTTTAATCCGAAGGCTCTACATTCATTAATAAGATTTATCGCATTTGGAACAATCTGTAATTGTTTCTCTAGTTTTTTAAGCATCAAGAAATCTAATTGATCCCCAAAAAAACCATACGGCTTCACATTATTTGATTTCTCCTGCATAATCCTTTCGGTTCTTTCCCTAGGCCCACCTAAGCAAGATAATTGATCTTGCGCGCTCCATGAGGAGCCAACAGATTCCATAACTTCGCGCTCAGCCTCAAGCCATAAAGGTTCGGAATCAACCAATGTTCCATCCATATCAAAAAGAATTGCACTCATGAAGCGTTGAAGTATTTCGCTTCTGGATGGTGTAAAACTATTGATGAAGTTGATTGCTCTGGATGTAACTGAAACTCCTCCGATATTTCAACGCCAATTTTTTCTGGTTCTAATAAGCCCATAAGTGCAATCTGTTGTGATAAATCAGGACAAGCTGGATAACCAAAGGAGTATCTAGAACCTCGATAGCCCTGATTTAGAATTTCATCAAAATCTGGGTTGTCTTCGTTAGCAAAACCCAGTTCAAGACGGGTTCTGGCATGCCACATTTCAGTAAGAGCTTCCGTTAGTTGAACAGATAGGCCATGTAACTCTAGGTACTCTCTGTACAAGTTTTTACTAAATAAATCTGTAATCGCATCTGAAACTGATTGACCCATCGTGACGATCTGGAAAGAGACCACATCAATCTCACCACTGTCCTTGCTTCGAAAAAAATCGGCCAAACACAATCGTCTGTCTCTTGATTGCCTTGGGAAAGTAAATCTAGCTCTCTCTTGGCCTGACTCATCACCTTCATGATGCAATACAACCAAGTCGTTACCTTCGCTATAACATGGAAAATATCCGTAGGTAACTGCTGCATTCAACCAACCATTTGATTGAATATCATTTAACAAAGCTCGTAAACGTGGACGTCCTTCCTCCTCCACCATTTTGGAATACTCCTGATTTTTCAAACCCCATTGACCTAGAAATAGTGCGCGCTCATCAATCATCGTTGCATAATCATTTAATGCGACACCTTTAACAACTCTTGACCCAAAGAATGGCGGCTTAGGAATCGGGTTCTTATCTTGAACATCACTTCTTCTGGTATCAATCTGCGCATTTTCTGCCGCTTTACGTGCTGGTGTAACTCGTTTTTTTAACGGCGGAAGTTCTACTCCCGGCACTCCCTTTTTAATTCCCATAAAAGTATCCATCAACCTCAAACCTTCAAATGCATCCTTTGCATAACGAACTGTGCCAGCGTAATTATCTGCCAAATCCTGTTCCACAAAAGAACGTGTTAAAGCCGCTCCACCTAGAACGACAGGCCATTTCTTTGCTAAGCCTCTTAATTCAATCTCGGCAAGATTCTCTTTCATAATCACCGTTGATTTAACAAGTAAACCACTCATGCCGATTACATCAACATCATTCGCCTGCGCTGCATCAATAATCTGATTAACCGTTTGTTTGATTCCAATATTTACAGTTTCATAACCATTATTTGACAGGATGATATCGACTAAATTCTTTCCAATATCATGAACATCTCCCTTTACGGTGGCAAGTAGAATTTTTCCTCTACCTTGATCATCAGTTTTCTCAATGAAAGGCTCAAGAATTGCAACAGCGCTCTTCATAACTTCAGCTGATTGCAGTACGAAAGGTAATTGCATCTCTCCCTTACCAAACAGCTCTCCTACAGTTTTCATGCCTTGTAAAAGATGATCATTGATTAAAGATAACGCTGTGTGTTTTTCTGCTAATGCTTGATTAAGATCTGTTTCTAAACCAACCTTTTCACCATCAATAATTCTTCGCTGTAACCTTTCAAGTAAAGGTAGCGCTGCAAGATCCGCAGCTCTACTCTCTTTTGAAGAGGTAATCTCCACTCCAGAGAAAATTTCAAGCAATTTGGTCAATGGATCATAAGTAATTTCACCATCAACACCGTACTTGCGTTTATCATAAATTAGATCCAATGTAACTTGTAACTGCTCATCATTGATCTTATGCATAGGCATGATCTTGGATGGATGAACGATGGCAGAATCCAGGCCGTTTTTAACCGCTTCAGCAAGGAAAACAGAGTTCAAAACAATTCGTGCGGCCGGGTTCAATCCAAAAGAAATATTAGAAACACCTAAAGTTGTTTGAACCTGTGGGAACTCTTTTTTTAATTGCGCAATCGCATTCAAAGTTTCAATGCCATCTCTTCTGGTCTCTTCTTGTCCAGTTGCAATTGGGAAGGTCAACATATCGATGATGATGTCACCTGGTTCTAAGCCCCAATTTTGCGTTAAGTCTGTGATCAATCGACGCGATACCTTCATCTTCCAATCACAATCACGGGCTTGGCCATCTTCATCAATAGTTAAAGCGATTACAGATGCACCATGTTCTACGACCAATGGCATGATTTTCATATAGCGCGAATTAGGACCATCACCATCTTCAAAGTTAACTGAATTAATTACAGAACGACCGCCAAGTTGTTTCAAACCTGCTTCTATAACTGCTGGTTCGGTAGAGTCAATTACAATAGGCAGTGTTGAAGCTGTTGCGAATCTATGAGCAAGTTCATTCATGTCTGCAACACCGTCGCGACCTACATAATCAACCGACAAGTCAAGCATATGTGCACCATCTCGAATTTGATCACGCGCAATTTCAACGCAGGTTTGCCAATCATCATTTAGCAACGCATCCCGAAAAGCTCTCGAACCATTGGCATTGGTCTTCTCACCAATAGCCAAATAAGTATTTTGTTGTCTAAAAGGCACGAACTGGTAAAGAGAAGATGCGCCAGATTCAAACTCAATTTTGCGTTTAGCTATTTGATATCCACTTAGAACTTTAACAACTTCGGCCAAATGTTCTGGTGTTGTGCCGCAACAACCACCCACGATTTGAACCTGATAATCCTTTGCAAAAGTTAACAAAGATGCTGCTAACTCTGAAGGTGACAATGGGTAATGTGCGCCGCCATCGACTAGTACTGGTAAACCCGCATTTGGCATTACAGATATACCAAGATCTGAACTAAGGCTCAATGTTCTTAAATGCTCACTCATTTCAAGTGGGCCAGTCGCGCAATTCAAACCAATCAAATCTATGTTTAATGGTTCCAGTGCATTCAACGCCGCACCAATTTCAGAGCCTAAAAGCATGGTGCCATTTGTTTCCACAGTAACTTGGGCAATCACCAAAATATCCTTCTTAGACGCACGCTCATCTGAATTATTGAATTCCTCAATAGCCTGCCTTGCGCCATTGATAGCGGCTTTCGCTTGAAGTAGATCTTGCGCTGTCTCAATCAAAAGCGCATCTGCGCCACCATCAATCAGACCTTTTGCATTTGCTGAGTAAGCTTTTTTTAACACATCATAAGTTGTGTGTCCCAACGTGGGTAATCTTGTACCTGGACCCATGGAGCCCAGAACCCATCTAGGTTTTGCTTCTGTTGAAAATTCATCAGCACACTTTCTTGCAATCGCAGCACCAGCAAAAGACAACTCATAAATTCGCTCTTCAATTCCATATTCAGCAAGATTTGCAAAATTTGCGCCAAAGGTGTTTGTTTCAATCGCATCAACACCAACTTTTAAATAGGCTTGATGTACTGACTCCACAACATCTGCCCTGGTTACATTGAGAATTTCATTACAGCCTTCAAAACCTTGAAAATCATCTAGAGATGGATTGGCCGCTTGCAGCATTGTTCCCATCGCCCCATCGGCAATAAGTACGTGATTCTCTATGTATTCGCGCAGGGTTGCCATTGTTTAACTTTACCTTAATTGCGTGTTAACGCCCTAAAACGAGGTTATGGATTAGAAGGTTAATCCAAGTAAAGCATCTAGAGCACGTGACATCTGACCTGATTCATTAACTAATAGGTGAGCATTTTCACGATCTTCGGATTGCGCAGCCCAGTCTAAAATCAGAGATAAAGAACGCGGTGTATCTAGATTCTGCGATAAAGCTTCAATCAAATCAGATATGAAATTATCAACTGGATAAACTTCAGATTTTGCCAATGCTTGTTTAACCAAAGATACCTGTTTTACAGAGCGATCAAGCAGATCACTGTTCCATTCACGATAAGTTTGATAATGATCAAGCATCAATGCCCATCTGATAACCATTGGATCAACACCATCTTTTATCAAATGCGATACAAGAACTAAATTGCCTTTTGATTTACTCATTTTTTCACCCTGAAAACCCATCATTCCAGTGTGCACGTAATACTTAGAATAACTACGTCTGGTAACAGCTTTGATCAATGCGGCGCTCATAAAATGATGCGGAAAAATTAAATCATCTCCCCCGCCCTGCATGTCAATAACAAAATCACTCTCTTCTCTATCCAAATACTCAAGAGCAATCGCGGTACATTCAACATGCCATCCTGGTCTGCCGAATCCGAATGGGGAATCCCAGCCAGGTTCACCCTCTTTATTGCCGAGCCATAACAATGGATCCAAAGGATGTTTTTTTCCCATACGATCAGGATCTCCGCCTCGTTGCGCGAAAATATTAATCGCTTCACTCTGACTTACTAAAAGATCGGCCAAAGCAGATTCAACATTGAAATACAGATCATTATCGATCTGATAAACCAGACCAGTCTCTTTTAATTTTGAAATAAAATCAATTATTAAATTCATAGAATCGGTCACTTTAATAAAATCATTAGGTGGCAAAATTCGTAAGGCGCTCATATCTTCGATAAATAAATCGATCTGTGAGGTGGCTAAATCCTGCCAATTCACATCATCTCGATTTGCCCGCTCCAATAATGGATCATCAACATCGGTTATATTCTGGGTGTAATGAACACTGCTATGGCCAAGTGTTAGGAAACGATTAACTAGATCATAAGCCAGGTAAGTTGAAGCATGACCTAAATGTGTTGCATCATAAGGAGTTATTCCGCATACGTATAGACTAAAAAACCGCGATGGTTGAAGTTTTACCTCTCCCTTGAATGTATCTTTCAGATGTAATGACACACTTTTGGTACTAATTTGAGGCAACATAACCACTGGCCAACTATTCACGCGCAAACCTTACTTCTTATAACGCCAATAATCATTTTATCGAAGGTTATACAGGTGGCCATGGGATCGCTGGCCTGTCAGTTGCCGGTAGAGGAAAAATGCGTTCACTAAGCAATCTAACGGCACGCTGCCTAATTGCATCTATTTCATCAATTTGTAGAAATTCGGAAAAATCCTTTTCCAAATCATGTCCAATAACATTTCCTAAAACATTCATTTCTTCCTCGTTGAAGGATTCGCCAGCAAACTGCCACAACACACTTCTTAACTTGTCCTCTGTGTGAAAGCAAACACCATGGTCGCAGCCCTGGATACGACCATCATCTAGTATCAATAAGTGTCCATACTTACGGTCAGCATTGTTGATTAAGCAATCAAAAAAAGCTAATTTTCGAAGACTTGGATGATCACTCTGTCCTACTTCAATTAAATTACTTGGTTGAGCATCATTGCGCCACAACTGAACCATTCCATTTCCGTAAGGACCATCACGCATTACAGTAGGTGGAACCAGATCTAATGCGAAGATTTCACTAAATTTGAAGGCTGCAACTTCTCGGCTAGCAAGATTGCCATTTGGAAAATCCCACAATGGTCTCTCCCCCGCGATTGGTTTATAGATAACCTTCAAACCTTCATCACTCTTTAGATGGCCATATAAAGTGGCATTTGATGCATCCACTAGCTTTCCAGTAACTATTACTTCACTCTCCATCAAATCAACGATCATATTTACCGTCGATATCCATTTGCTCGTGGACACAAATGACCTGATGCATTCATTGGTAAGGCGCAAAAAGGACAAGTACTTCTGCCTGCATCGATGACAGTTTTTGCCCTGGCCGAGAAAATACCGATAGCCAGTACATCTAAATTAAGAATCAATAGATCAGGACCGGAGTCCATATCATCAATTAATAATTCATCCTGATTTGAGATCGCTTGAAAAGTCACCTCTAGAAGAAGATCATTCATTGTTATACCAACGATTCCAACTTGAAAATCTGCCTCAATTGGTAGCTCCAGTGGATCCATATCCAAATTCTGATCAATTTCTTTCTTTGTTATTGCTATTTTTTTACTTCGACGTAAATCAGTAACAATCTCATCAAATCTAACAACGAGTGCCCGGACCTGTTCTTTTTCAACTTTCACGGTATTTAAACCTTCACCGGATCGGGCTTGGATGAAAAACTCTCGCTCACCTGGTTCCCCGATGGCGCTTACTATAAATCGCTCGACCGAATTGTGGCGGTAGACAATTCTAGGCACTCTCGCCACCAAGAATGAATTTACTTGCCCTGCTTATTATTCCTGCTTCTGTAATTCTTTGATTAGTAGAGATAACTAATTTGCTTTTCTGCGAATAATCGATGATTGAAATCGAGGCCGGAGCAACTACAAAGTTCTGAAACTTATTCAAAGGTAAATCTAAAGTAATTGTTAGTGCCATCTTGATGATGTCCCCGTGAGAAACAATTAAAATCGGTCCATCTGTGTCAATCAAGGAGTTAAGGAAACTCTTTACTCGTCTGCGCATCTCTTGGAAACCTTCACCATTAGGAAAAGTAAATTCACTAGGTCGATTTTGGATTGAAGTCCACTCCTTTTTCTTACTAAGGGCAGCAAGCTTCTTTCCGCTCCAAGTACCATAATCCATCTCAATTAATGACTCGGTTAGCGTGACATCGATTCTTGGATTGCTATCAAGATAGGGGGTTACCGTCTGAACGCAACGGGTAATTGGTGAGGAGTAAACACGAGTGAAATCGATCTTTGTTAATCTTGATTTTATTTTGCGGCTATCTTTAAACCCTTTAGCGGTTAAATTAACTGAATAATCTCTGCCGGCAAGAATGCCCCTCGCATTAGCCTCTGATTCGGCGTGACGTAAAAGGTAGATCTGAGGCATTTGGCAAGGTTACCGATCTTTAGAAGCCTATGTTGATAATGTGCCCACCATGGAACGGCGAAGATTAGGTGGCCTTGAGGTATCTCGCCTTGGTTTAGGAACGATGACCTGGGGCCGGGACACTGATGAAAATGAAGCAGCCCAACAATTGCAGAATTTTATTGAAGCTGGTGGCAATCTAATTGATACCGCTTGCGTTTATGGCGATGGCGATGCTGAACGTGTTCTGGGTGGATTTATTGGGACTTTAATTAAAAGAGAAAATGCAATCATCGCTACTAAAGCCGGTGTCAGCGTGGTTGATGGAGTACGAAAAATTTCAAACTCAAGAAACTCTTTGATAACAGATTTAGATAAATCTCTTGGTAGATTAAATGTTGAACATATTGATTTGTGGCAAATTCATACCTGGGACAACTCAACTCCGCTGGAAGAAAGTTTGTCGGCAATCGATTATGCCGTTAGTTCGGGCAAGGTTAGATACGCAGGAATCTGCAACTTCAATGGTTGGCAAATAGCAAGATCAGCAACATTGCAAAATCCGCTTTTTGGTAAAAGTGCAATAAGTTCGGTGCAAAATGAGTATTCACTTCTAAATCGAAAGGTTGAAGAGGAGGTAATACCTGCTGCTACTGCACTGTCTTTGGGCTTCCTTGCCTGGTCACCACTAGGTCGTGGCGTATTAACTGGCAAATACCGAGATGGTGTTCCATCAGATTCGCGTGGTGCAAGTCCGCACTTTGCTAATTTCGTTGATCCATATTTAACTCCTCGAAGTAAAAAAATAGTTGAGGCAGTATGCGTTGCTGCGCAAGGTTTAGGTTTCTCGCCATTAGAAGTAGCACTTTCATGGGTAAGGGATGCACCGGGTGTTACAGCAGCTCTTATTGGTGCACGTACTGGAGCTCAGTTACGAGGAATACTTACTGTAGAACAGATAACCCTGCCAGAGCAGGTACGTATTGCTTTAAATGAAGTATCAGCCTAATTAAATATTTTCTAAAAATTCATACATAACTCGAGCACCAAAAGTTAATCCATCAATTGGTATTCGCTCATCAACACCATGGTAGAGCGCGAAGAAATCTAAATCTTTTGGCAATTTCAGTGGCGTGAATCCAAAGCCAGTTATACCTAATTCGCTTAAAGCTTTGTTATCGGTTCCACCGCTCATTAAGTACGGAACTGGAATTCCCTCTGGATCCTGCGTTGCAATCGCTGCCACCATTGCTTCAACTAATTTTCCAGAAAATTCCACTTCAAGAGCAATATCCCTTGCAACAAACTCAATCTCAATATCATCACCGGCAAGCTTTTTAATAGTGTCATGCAAATCGCTTTCAAATCCTGGCAAGAAACGACCGTCAATAATTGCGCTGGCAGTTTGCGGAATAACATTTGCTTTATACCCTGCCTCAAGCATCGTCGGATTAGCTGTATTTTGAATAGTTGCTCCTAGCATCTTAACGGCCGGCCCGAGATGCTTTAAAAGGGGTTCAACATTCTTTGGATCATAGATTTCACCAGTTAGTTCAGCGATCTTACGAAAGAAAATCTCTCCCGTTCTAGTTTCAAGTTGTGGCCATTCATAATTTCCAATTCGAGCCACAGCTTGTGAAAGCTTGGTAACCGCATTATCTGTATTTCTGAATGATCCATGACCTGCAGTACCTCGGGCGGTGAGCTTTAACCATTGAATACCTTTTTGGGCTGCTTCAATCAAATATAAACGATGATCACCAGTAATAGTTACGGAGAAACCGCCTACCTCAGAAACCGCCTGGTTGTAGCCGGAAAATAATTCAGGTCGATTTTTTACCAGCCATCGAGAACCGAATGTTCCAGAAGCCTCTTCATCCGCGAAAAAAACGATCAAAACATTACGTGGCGGAGTAAACCCATTGCGTTTCCAAGAACGTACACAGGCCAAAATCATCGCGTCAATATTTTTCATATCTACTGCGCCGCGTCCCCATATGAAACCATCCTTATTCACACCGCTGAAAGGATCAACTGACCAATCCTTAGCATCCGCTGGTACAACATCGATGTGACCATGCAAAACTAATCCAGGTCTGCTCTGATCAGCACCCGCTATTTTTGCAACGACATTGACGCGATTGGGTGCGGTTTCAATTAGTTCAGATTCAATACCTACTTCAGCTAGTTTGCTGGCAATGAACTCAGCTACCGCTTTTTCGTCCCCCCGACCTTCTCCATAATTAACACTAGGAATGCGGATTAACTCCTGACACAAGGTGATCGTGTCATTTTCGAGTTCAAGAATTTGAGCCGCATTTAATCTCATAGGAGTATTCTCCTATAAATCAGTTGAAAATCTATCCTTAAAATTGAGTTAATATTGCTTCAAATCAACAGGTCCGGGTGGCGGAATTGGCAGACGCGCTAGCTTGAGGTGTTAGTGCCCGCAAGGGCTTAGGGGTTCAACTCCCCTCTCGGACACGTTTACTTAATTAAAGGCACCAAGCAAAGATAGGGTTGATCCAATGTTAACTATCGATAAAAATTTGATCAGGCAGATTCAGGATTTTCCAAAAAAGGGTGTGGTCTTCAAAGATATAACACCGTTGATCGCCAATAAGAATGCCTTTGAAAAAATTTGTAAATCCTTTGCAGAATTGTCTGCAGGCGCAGATCTGATAGCTGGAGTTGAATCAAGAGGCTTTATCTTTGCAGCAGGTGCAGCAGCGATATCTGGCAAAGGAGTATTGCCGATAAGAAAATCAGGAAAATTACCCGGCCCAGTCATGACGCAGGAGTATCAACTTGAGTATGGTTCTGCTCAATTGGAGATCCATTCCGACATTTATTCAGAGGGCACCAAAGTGTTAATTATCGATGATGTTTTAGCGACCGGAGGAACAGCAATCGCTGCCATATCTCTTTGTGAGAAAATTGGTTTGACAGTGGTTGGCACAGCTTTTCTGCTTGAAATAGCAGCATTATCTGGCCGATCAAAGATCGAGAAGAGTTTTCCTAAATCACCAATTAAAGTTTTGTTAGAGGAGTAATAGTCATGGCTGAACTAATTTATTACTGCGGAACTATGGATAGCGGTAAATCAACCTTGGCTCTGCAAACTGTTCACAATCATCGCTCTAGGGGGCGGGATGGCGTTATTTTTACTAGCAAAGATCGAGCCGGAAAAGGAATTATTTCTTCCAGATTGGGTTTGCAAACCGAGGCGCTAGAAGTTGATGCCGATCTTGATTTACACAAATTACTTGTTGAACGCTTATCGATTGGCGGAAAAATCAATTTTGTTATCTGTGATGAAGCCCAGTTTTATCAACCAGAGCAGATTGAACAATTAGCCAGAATCGTTGATGGATTGGGTATTGATGTTTATGCATTTGGTATTTTGGCAGATTTTCGCACCAAACTTTTTCCGGGCAGTGCTCGATTAGTTGAGTTAGCAGACCGAGTTCAAACACTTCAAGTAGAGGCACTTTGTTGGTGCGGAGCGAGAGCCACACATAATGCTCGTATCATCAATGGCAACATGGTCACAGAAGGTGAACAAGTGGTAGTTGGTGATGTTTCATCAGATGCTGTGATCTCATATGAGGTGCTTTGCCGGCGACATCATATGCGTAATGTCACTTCTCGAGTATCTAACCCAGCAACCGAGCAATCGCTACCATTCAACAATTAGTGCCAGTCATTAAACCTAAAAATTTCAAGATCCAATCCGAGAAGGAATGAGTTCGTCATGAATGTAAAAGGTTACGCAGTTCAATCAGCTAAAGCTAAATTGCAACCATATGATTTCAAACGACGAGATTTATTACCGGATGATGTGGCACTTGACATTCTCTTTTCCGGGATTTGCCACTCCGATATTCATCAAGCTCGCGAAGAGTGGGGTCCTGCAATATTCCCAATGGTACCTGGGCATGAAATTGTTGGTCGAGTAACTGCTGTAGGAAGTAATGTAAATAAATTTAAAACTGGTGAACTTATAGGTGTTGGAGTTTTTGTTGATTCTTGTCGTAACTGCAGCAGTTGTGCTGCTGGGCTCGAGCAATATTGCGTAGAAGGTATGACCGGTACTTACAACACTCTAGAACGCGATGGTGTAACTGTTGCAATGGGTGGTTACAGCGATAAATTTGTGATCAATCAAGATTACGCAGCACACGTTCCGGAGAATCTAGATTTATCAGGTGTTGCACCACTGATGTGTGCTGGCATCACTCTTTACTCCCCATTAAAAAACTGGAAGGCCGGACCTGGCAAAAAAGTTGGAATCATTGGTTTAGGCGGACTGGGTCACATGGGAGTTAAGTTTGCTGTAGCGCTGGGGGCTGAAACAACAGTTTTCTCCCACTCTCCAGCAAAGGAAGCAGATGCAAAAGCTATGGGAGCACATCATTTCGTTAACACTAAAGATATAAGCAACCTGACTAAATTAGAGAAGCAATACGACCTGCTCCTTAACACCGTATCTGCTGATATTGATTTAGAGCCATATCTGCAAATGTTGAAATTAGATGGCACCTTGGTTGTTATAGGACTTCCTGGAAAACCGTACTCAATTAATGCTGGCACCTTGTTGGGTCAACGCAGAGCACTTGCTGGCTCGATGATCGGTGGAATAGCCCAACTTCAGGAGATGTTAGATTTCTGCGGAAAGAATCAAATTGTCTCCGATGTTGAAGTAATTCAGGCTGATTACATCAATGATGCATATGATCGAACTGTTTCTAGTGATGTTAAGTATCGGTTTGTAATTGATGCTAAAAGCTTTTAATTCAAACTTTAGACAAAACTGTGGGCAATCAGAGCAAGAACTGGCGCTATTGCAATTGCAGGCAATAAATTTCCCACTGCAATCTGTTTCAATTTTAACAATCGCAAAGCTATTCCTAAGAGCAAAACCCCTCCAACTGCGGTCATTGCAAGAACCTGGTAATCAGCCAAAATAGCGCCTAAGAAAAGGCCGACTCCGGTCCAAGCGAATTGATAGACACCAACAGGAAGAGCAGAAACGGCAACTCCCCAACCAAGTGTTGCGGCAAAGGCCATCGCCGCGAAGAAATCTAATGTACTTTTTAAAACTAACTGATCTATACCGGTCTGCATTCCATCGCTGATGCTGCCAAGGATTGCTAGCGGTCCAATAGCAAAAATTAATGAGGCTGAAACAAATCCTTCAACAAAATTGGATTCCCCTTTGCTGCTGAATTTGCTCTGCAAAGAATTACCAAATCTTTCTAAGCGATCCTCAATTCTTAAGAGTGAACCAACTAATGCACCTAATAGTAAGGAGAAAATTAATACCAACATAGTTGCGCCAGCGGGTAGCGCATTCACTAGGTCATCACTCCAATAAGCCGCGATAGCGTCCGCTGCTGATATAACAGTTACACAACCCAAAACCTGAGTGATTAACTCTTTTAAATCATCCTTA
This sequence comes from Candidatus Nanopelagicus sp., assembly GCA_044353095.1. GTDB lineage: Bacteria > Actinomycetota > Actinomycetes > Nanopelagicales > Nanopelagicaceae > Nanopelagicus. The sequence goes on along the minus strand of JBILCN010000004.1, from coordinate 5,000 downwards.
AATTTACCGCCTAGGGCTACGCCGATGGCGCCACCAGCCACGATTGCTACGATATTTAATACAGTTCCAAAACCAACAAACATTAATAAAACCTAATAAAGGAGAAACTTCCAGCAATTAAGCAGTAGATCGCAAAAGGATAGAGAGTTTTAGTTTTAAACCAACGTACTAAAAACTTAATACTGAAATACGTGGCAGTAAATGAAACTACGCATCCAACTAGAATTTCACCCAAAATCAGATTAGTTTCAGATGTAAACAACTCTGGCAATTTCACTATTGAAGCTCCGATAATGACTGGCAGTGCCATAAGGAAAGCAAAATCTGAAGCAACCGAATGGTTGAGCTTGCGTAACAATCCTGCACTCATGGTTATGCCAAATCGACTAATACCAGCAAACAAAGCCAGTGACTGACCAAATCCAATTAGTACTGCAGTTTTTGCATTAATGCGATGGTCGATTTCAGCATCAGAATCAGAGAATTCATGTGGGATATCTCGACGGGATAACTTTTCAGCACCGATTAAAATAAGTCCATTAATCGTAAGAAAAGCTGCCGAGAATTTTGGATTGCCAAAAATACTCGTAAAGTAATCATCGAATAGCAAACCTAAAACACCAACCGGAATGGTGGCTAGTACGATGTAGCCAAGTACACGAAACTGAGTTGTCTGAAAATCACGTTTTACGATCGATCGCGTTGCGCCTACAATCAAATTGCTCCAACGTTTGCGAAAAACAATGAATAAAGCAATTGCACTTGCAAAATGCATGGCGATCGTAATCAGTAGGTAAGCCTGATTCTCTTCAGTCATGAATTTTGCAAAACCGCCACCTAGCCAAGCTGGTATCAAAATGGCGTGGCCCAAACTAGAAATTGGAAATAGCTCTGTAGCTCCTTGGATCAGCCCAATAATGATTGATTGACCGTAGGTGAATTCCATTTATATACACTGCCCATCGTGGTTAGTTACAAAAGTAAACAGGGGTATAGTTTAACAGTGCGCATCAGAATTTCTTCTCTCCTAAACTTTCTAAAACCACACAAAAGCATTCCCATAACCCATTGGCGCGCTGATAATCAATGGGATTTGGGTAGATCTAAAGATGATCTATATCGATTTTTTATTCTGATCTTTGGGCTGACGATTTTTGGTCTAGGAGAGGCCTTGCTTGTTTCATCTACATTGGGCAACTCCCCTTGGGTGGTTTTGGCTGAAGGTGTCTCTAACTACTCACCATTTAACATAGGTGAATCTACTTTTCTAATCAGTTTGATCGTTCTACTTCTCTGGGTACCTCTAAAACAAACACCTGGCTTTGGTACTTTGATGAACATCCTGGTGATCGCTACAGCAATAGAACTAGGGCTACATCTATTCCCCACTACCGATCTTGTACCTTTCCAAATTTTCTATCTCGTCATCGGAACTGCTTTGGTCGGTGCAGGTTCTGCTCTTTATTTAACTTGTGGCTTGGGCGCTGGGCCTCGAGATGGCCTAATGACTGGCCTACATGATCGATCGGGTGTGCGAGTAGGTCGGGTTCGTCTAGGAATTGAGTTATCCGCTCTGACCATTGGTGCGCTGCTGGGAGGAACCCTAGGAGCGGGGACCGCCTTCTACGCATTGTTTATCGGCCAATCTGTTGCAATTTCTCTAGGTGTCGTAGCCCGCCGTACCTCTCAGTAACCCTTAAGTTAGAGCCACTCCCCTCAGTTTGTTGGACTGCATTCAACAACATGTCGAAAACACCATGTTAAAAAAACAGAAGGGTAAAACCATGCTTGATAGTTTCTTTAAAATCAGTCAACGTGGCTCAACCGTAGCTCGCGAAGTCCGTGGCGGAGTCGTCACCTTCTTCACAATGGCCTACATAGTTGCGCTAAATCCACTAATCATCGGTCTAGCAAAAGATGCTGATGGTAAATATATTGGCGGCGGAGACGCTCCAAATCTTGCACTAGTTGCAGCAGCAACCGCGCTAATCGCGGGCGTAATGACAATCCTTATGGGAGTCGTTGCTAACTTTCCGCTAGCAATCGCCACCGGCCTTGGTTTAAACACCTTCGTCGCAGTTGGTATTGCTTCGAAAATGAGTTGGGCAGATGCAATGGGACTTGTAGTCCTAGAAGGAATTATTATTCTGATTCTAGTTCTTACTGGATTTAGAGTTGCTGTATTCCGTGCCGTACCAACCCAATTAAAGATCGCTATCTCAGTAGGTATCGGATTATTTATTGCCCTAATCGGATTAGTAGATGCCGGCTTTGTTCGCAGAACAAGCATAGGTCCAGTACCTGTAACCCTAGGCGACAATGGAAACCTTATAGGTTGGCCAGTAGTTGTTTTCGCCTTCGGTCTATTTTTAATGATTGGTTTAACTGTTAAGAAGATCAAGGGTGCGCTGTTAATTGGCATAACAGTTACAACAATTGTTGCAATCGCAGTTGAATCCGCATTCAAAATTGGGCCATTCGTTGGTCCAGATGGTGTGAATCCAAAGGGCTGGAATCTAAATGTTCCTGCACTTCCAGAAGCAGTTGTTGCAACTCCTGATTTTGCTATCTTGGGTAGCTTTAATCTTCTAGGTGGTTTTGATCGCATCACCTTAGTTGCTGCAAGCTTGCTAGTTTTCACATTATTACTAGCTGACTTCTTTGACACTATGGGCACAATGACTGCAATCGGTCAACAAGCTGGATTAGTGGATCGTAACGGAAACATTGAAGGAGCAAATCGAATTCTTCTAATCGATTCTTTGGCTGCAACAGCTGGAGGTGCCGGTTCAGTTTCATCCAATACTTCATACATTGAATCAGCAGCAGGTGTTGGTGAAGGTGCAAAAACTGGATTAGCTTCAGTTGTTACAGGCTTGCTATTTTTACTAACCACTTTCTTGGCGCCGTTGGTTGCAATCATTCCTTACGAAGCAGCAGTTCCTGCTTTGATCATTGTTGGTTTCATGATGATGACCCAGATCAAGGGTATTGATTGGGATGATCTAGGAATTGCTATCCCAGCATTCTTAACCATTATCTTGATGCCATTCACATACAACATATCTGTTGGTATCGGAGCTGGCTTTGTAACCTATGTAGTAATCAGAGTTGTACAAGGTCGTCGTCGTGAAATCCATCCTTTGATGTACGTTGTCGCTGGATTATTCATGATCTACTTCTTACAATCTCCAATTAATATCTGGACTGCATAAAAAGATTAAGATAAATAGTGGGCAACTTATGTTGCCCACTATTTTTTTACCAATTTATCGGCACATCTGCCTGATCAATTAGAATTTGATTCACCTTAGAGAATGGTTTTGAACCAAAAAAACCACGATAGGCAGATAACGGGCTGGGGTGCGGTGAAGTAATCAATTTTGCAGGATTAAATAATGAACTCATCTGCTGGGCATCATTACCCCACAAAATACCTATCGCTCCACTATCGGCAACACACTTAACTATTCGCTGCGTTATCTCATTCCAACCTTTACTGCGATGGGATTCTGTGCCATTACTACCAATACTTAAACTCCGATTTAACAACATTACCCCTTGATCGGCCCAATCACTTAGATCCCCTGAATCTCGTTTGATATTCAAATCACTCTGTAACTCTTGATAGATGTTTTTTAAAGATGCTGGTAATTGCCGGCAATTCTTAGGAACTGAAAAAGCTAATCCAGTTGCGTAATCTGAGTTTGGATAAGGATCTTGACCTAAAATTAAAACCTTGATCGCATTTGCAGGTTTATCTATTGCCCTAAAGATCTTTTTTAATTCAGGTTGGTATTCATCCCCAATTGCTTGCGATACCGAATCAACCACCTGTTTATCAAGATGTTGCTGCCAGAAACTTGGTATCTGACTCCAAAGGTCAGAGCGCTCGTGCAAAATACCTGCCGTCATCGTGATTAACATTTATTTGCAAGCCATAAGCCTGTGACATAAAGGAGTTGGTTATAACTCTATCGATAGCGCCTTGTGCAATTACTTCTCCATCTTTTAACAACAGTGCGTGAGTGGTACCAATCGGAATCTCTTCAACGTGGTGAGTAACGATCACAGTTGCAGGAGCCAAGGGATCTTTAGCTAATCTTTCTAATCTGACGAGAAGATCCTCTCTGCCACCTAGATCTAAAGATGATGCAGGTTCATCTAAAAGCAAAAGTTCTGGATCTGTCATCAAGGCCCTGGCAATCTGCACCCGCTTTTTCTCTCCTTCACTTAAAGATGAGAATAAACGAGAGCCCAAATCTCTAACTCCTAAAGCAGTAAGTAATCCCTTAGCGCGTGATTCATCCCAAAGATCATAACTTTCCTGCCAACGACCAAGCATCGCGTATGCGGCAGTTAAAACAACATCCATGACAATTTCATCTTCTGGGAAATCCTTTACAAAAGCTGAAGATGTAATACCTATTCTGGTTCGCAATTCAAATACATCAATTTTTCCTAGCGACTGACCAAGTATTTTCACATCACCTGAAGTTGGATGAATCAAAGTTGCGCAAAGTTGAAGCAGGGTTGTTTTTCCAGCGCCGTTTGGGCCGAGAATTACCCAACGCTCTCCCATATTTACTGCCCAGTCAATTGGACCCAGAATATTTTTATCGCCTCTGCGCACACATACATTGTTAAACTCATATATGGCGCTCACAATGAGAAAAGATACCCGCTATTGCAGGTATAACCGATAATCTGCGCATATGAGCGTCGATAAAAATGGGGATTTCACTGGTCTGATTCTGGTTTCTGCCATTGATAAACCGGGAATCACCTCGGATGTACTCAATACGCTGGCACAATTTTCAGTTCAAATTCTTGATATCAAACAGATAATCACTGGCGAGCGTTTATTACAAACAATTCTGATTAAGTTGTTGCCAGACCATGCTTTGGCAATTGAATCTGATTTGCTGGAATTGGCGACAAATTCATCAATTGATCTCGCTATAGATTTCTCACCTTATGTCCAAAACAAGTTGCAGGAG
>JBILCN010000027.1:0-19329 GCA_044353095.1 Candidatus Nanopelagicus sp. | reverse complement strand
ACAAGTATAAGACAAATGTTCAGGACTTAAGATCCAAAACTACTATTTGTCTACCCATTCGTGTAATATTCGAACTAAGTAGGAATTTCTACTATATCGATATGTAAATCCAGCATATCTACGAGTCGATCCCAGTATCGTCCACCATAATTAAGTTATGAGTAATTCATTTGTCTACCCACCCCCAATAGATGGAAAACCATTTCGTCTTAGCATGGGGTTAAGAGAGTTAAATGTGGCAAATTGGTTGGAGGCCGGAACCGATCTGGCAGATCAGCTAAAAGAGCGCAACAGAATTACTCTTGAAGACAGAGATCAAGTATTTCAACAGGTGCCTGGGCATGACGTGGGTGTTAATTACTTTGCGAAAAAAATAGTTGAGAATCTTCTTGCGTTTCACCCTACTTACTCATTGACTGGAAGCATTCTGCGTAATGAAGAACTAAATATTGAAGTTGACCTCGAAGGTGATCACCGTTTTATGCAATTATCTAAGGTAATTGCAGAGGATTTGTGTCTATTGCACTATGAAGACAATATGTGGCGTTTAGTTGTGGGTGTTGTTATTTTTCCTTCACGCTGGAACCTTAAAGAAAAAATCGGAAAAAGTATGGATCAAATTCATACACCTGTTCCTGGTTATAAAACTCAACTTCAACCATTTATCACTGACAGTTTTAATAAAATTAAACCAGAGCGGCCGGTTTGGCGTAAAAATTGGTCACTTCATGAAAGTGATTTACTACATGAACCATTCTTTAAAGAGGTCCCAGCAGTTATCGATCAGTTTTGGTGGCGTACAGAACGTCAAACATTAACCGCTTCCTCAGATTCCAATTACTTGTTGTTCACAATCCGAAACCGCACTGAACCGTTCTCTTGGTTGAAAGAAGATCCGCAGGCCGCTGCTAATTTTGCCGAGACTCTTGCGACACTGACACCGGAGATGTTGGAGTATAAACATTTAGTTAATACACGTGATCAGCTGTTGGATTATTTAAAACTACCATAATCGGTAGCACTGATTTAACGGACGTTCCATTTCTAGGCCTTATGCTAGGCAAGTGAGTACGCAGCGACCAGACGCAAAAACCATTTCTGAGTTTCTATCTTCTCGAAGAAGCACGCGTGATTTTTTACCCAAACCAGTACCCCAAGAGATTATTGATCAAATTCTTACTGATGCCTTGACCGCACCTAGTTGGTCTAACACTCGGCCGTTCAAAGTGGCTGTTGCAACCACTGATGTACGCGATCGAATCAGTAATGAGTTCTTAAGTAGATGGAGCGCCTTATCCAAGATCATGCGCAAGGGAATAAAAAATAAAATACCTCTTCTTTTTTCACGTTACGGTTTGCCAACTAGCAATCGAAACATTGTTAAACCATACGTAGCAGAATTACGTCCAAGAGCTACTCGCGTAGGAAAAGAGCTTTATGAAGTATTCGGAGTTAAACGCGGTGATCGCGAAGGAAGAGATAAACAGTGGGGCAGAAATTACTCATTCTTTGGCGCACCTGTTGAATTATTTATTTATATACATAAGAGCCTGCATGTCTACGCCGCATCTGATGCGGGTCTAATGATGCAAAATTTGATGTTATCTGCACATGCTCATGGCCTTGGCAGTTGTGCGCAAGGGGCGGTAAATATTTGGGATGATGTAGTTCGTAAAGAGTTTGAGATCCCTAAAGATTACCGTTTGCTATGTGGCCTAGCCTTGGGTTATCCGAGTGATGACAAAGTGAACTCATTCAAAGCTAATCGAATTGGTATTGATGAAATGTTATTTAGGAAAAAACAACAGTAGTAAATTCAGTTTCTTTAGTAATTAAAGAGAAATTACTTGAATTTCTTAGCGAAGGTTCGATAGCCAGAAATCAAGAGAATATATGCAGGAAATATAAGCAGTACTGACTGCGCCATCATTTTTGAGTTTGAATTTATATCAACCCCATAATTCCAGGATAGGAAAGTTAAATTCAGAAGATACACAATTGAAAATGGCAGGGTAAATGCTCGTAAGAATTTCACTCGAGTTAAATGAGGCACTTTAAAATTGCTTAGCGAGAGCAATGAGAAAACTAGAGTGTAAAAGATAATTTCATTAGAAGAAACTTCTAAAAGGATGAAGGACGGAATGACTATATTCCAAGAGCCTGGAAATCCATTAAACCAGTGATCCTCTGTCTCTTGATCACGCCTAGCAAACCACAGCGCTGAAGTTAAAAGTATTAATGCAATTAAAGCTGCCTCTAAATTATTGGGCAATAAATCTACAGAAGCCAGAAAGGCTACCGGAACGATTACACAGGTAACGTAATCCACCACAAGATCCAGAACGGTGCCATCTATTTTCAGAACATGAATCTCTACATTAATTCGTCTGGCAAGGGGTCCGTCAATTCCATCAATTACTTGGCAAAGAAGCAGCCACAGCAATCCATCACGAACTCTGCCATCAATAACTGCTTGCAAAGAGAGCATTGCAAAAATTACGCCACTCGCTGTAAAGACGTGAAGCGCCCAACCAGCGCGTACTGATTTTTTACTTGAAGCCGCGTTCAAAAATTCACCTGGAATATTTGCAAAACAAGATTAGTTGGATTATTGGCTAATCTTTGTTGATTCTTCATGAGATTAAAGTAGGTTAGAATCCATTCATGGAACAAATCGCCACGATATCTGCACTCACATTTGGCGCTCAGGCCTTTGTCACCCTATTTGTAATCCTGGATCCACCTGGTGCAACTCCAATATTTCTTGCCTTAACAGCTGGTGAGAGTGAGAAACGTAAACGACGAATGGCTTGGCAAGGTGCCTTCATTTCCTTGGCAGTAATCGTCTCCTTCGCCATTTTTGGTAACGCGCTTTTAGGATACTTAAACATCTCATTTGCTTCGTTACAAGGTGCTGGCGGATTACTGCTTCTGATAACCGCACTCGGTTTACTTACAGGTTACGCACCCGAGGAAAAATCTGGCACAAGCCGAAATGTTGCACTAGTACCACTAGGCACTCCCCTACTTGCAGGCCCTGGCGCAATTGTTACAACAATGCTCTTCGTCCAAGATTCAAATGACTGGGGACAAGTAAGTGCACTATTTATCGCAATTATTGTTGTTCATATTCTTATTGGCTTAACTCTGATGTACTCCACAAAGATTTTATCTTTGATTAAAGAGGCTGGCGTAGATTTGCTTGCAAAGATTGCTGGACTACTGCTTGCTGCCATCGCCGTAGAAATGATTGTTGCATCAATTAAGGCGTACTTCTTCTAAAACCTTTGTCAGTTACCTGTATTAGAGTATCGATGTGAGCACGGTATTAAATGAAACTACCTTTGTGGTTGTTGATTTGGAAACTACTGGCCCATCCCCAAAAACTGGTAGTGCGATCACTGAGATTGGCGCCGTTAAGGTTAAGGGTGGAATTGTTCAAGAAGAGTTTGAAACTTTTGTAAATCCACTTCTAGCAATTCCTGAATACATTACAGATCTAACCGGGATCACAGATCTAATGCTTGCCAACGCACCGATCATTGATGATGTTCTGCCAAGTTTTTTTGAGTTCATCGGTGACCACAACGAGGTAATTTTGGTTGCTCACAATGCGCCATTTGATCTTTCTTTTTTGAAAAGTGCTGCCCTTGCAATTGATCTCTCCTGGCCAAATTTTCGAATCCTAGACACCGTTGTAGTTGCTCGACAATTACTCACCCCGGATGAGGTTCCTAATTGCAAATTATCTACATTAGCCCAATTTTTTGGCACCCTTGTTGATCCAAACCATCGAGCCCTAGATGATGCAAAAGCAACGACTGAGGTCTTGCACGGTTTACTTGAAAGATTGGGCAGTATGAAAATAGATACTGATCTTAAATTACTTGAGTTTACAAAAAAAGCTAAACGAACTCAGAGCAAAAAATTTTATGGTCAAAGCTCTACCTAGAGCTGGCAATCTCGTTGCTTAATTCAACCCAACTTTTTAATACAGAGGTAGCGGCCCCAGAATCAATTGCTTGATTTGCCATCACATATGCGTTGGCAATTTGGGTTTGCAATGACAGGTGGAAATCCCCTTTAAAAGCTGCAATTGCAAAGGCGGCATTTAGCGCAACAGCATCACGCGGGGCACCAGCCTTTCCCGCAAAGATTTCATTAGTTACCGCAGCATTGAATTGCGCATCACCACCACTTAGCTCACTTAATGATGCTCTTGAAATACCAATATCGGCCGGATCAAATCTTTCAATTTTTACTCCATCACTGCTTACCTGATAAACAGTGCTTGCACCAGATAAAGAAATCTCATCTAAACCGTCATCACCGCGGAAGATAAAACCTTCCTTGCCTTGCTTGGCAACTACTTGCGAAATCAGCGGAAGTAACTCTGCCTTAGCAACACCAATTGCAGCCGCCTTAGGTTTGGCAGGATTAGACAACGGTCCCAAGATATTAAAAATTGTAGGAACACCCATCTCTTTGCGTGCCAGCGCGGCATGCTTCATTGAGGAGTGAAAAATTGGTGCAAAGCAAAAACCGATACCAATCTTTGCAACAGTTTTTGCAACCTCCTCGCCAGATAAATCAATTCTTACTCCTAATGCCTCCAGCAAATCCGCTGATCCAGATTTTGATGATGCCGCCCGATTGCCATGTTTTACTACTCGCGCACCCGCTGCGTTTGTGATGATGGCTGCGGTGGTCGAGATATTGATGGTGTTTGCGCCATCCCCACCAGTTCCAACTGTGTCCACTGCTCGCTCTGAAATAGATATCGGCAAAGATTTCTCGTACATCTGATCTACTAGTGCGATAACTTCAGCTGCGGTTTCACCCTTCTCTTTCAATGCGAGAAGAAATTTTTTTATATAAGTAATCTCTGCTTGGCCAGTTAAAATCTGATTCATTGCCCATGTAACTTCTGTATTACTTAAATCCTTGTGTTCAGCGAGCGCAGTTAAGATCTCTTCCCAACTCATTGATATTAATTAACAGTTGTATTTGCAGGGCTTGTTGAATTAACTTGAGCTGCATTTAAAATCGATGCGCATTTTTTTGCCAGATTAAACGGATCAATTGGATGCGTAATCATGCCCTCTGCTCTGGACCAGGTTGCCAGCCAATTATCATCTGCCCTGCCTGTAATCAGAAGGACTGGTGGACAGTTAAAAACTTCATCTTTAAGTTGTCTAGCAACTCCCATTCCGCCCTCAGGAACTGCTTCGCCATCTAGTATAAAAAGATCAACCTTCTTTTTGCTATCCACGTAAAGTCGCAAGGCGCTGGCGGTCGCAAAATCAATAATTTCCTTAATTGAAATATCATCTGAAATCGCCTTGCCCAGCGCTGAACGAACACTCTCTCGTACTGTTGAATCATCAGAATAAAGGGCGATACTTACGGCCCTATTGGTTTTCATACAGGTAATCCTACCTTTGAAGAGTTGCCAAGATTGGGTGATCAGTTTCACCCAAAAGTAAGGCCTTGGAGCAACCCCCCGATGAAGCCAATCCCCTGTATTTCGGGAATAATGAACGCCATGACGACCTATGCCGGATCTGTAAATAGGGTCAATCGCCCAAATATGGTTGCAGTTGGCACCATAGTTTGGCTCTCATCTGAGTTAATGTTTTTCGCTGCACTCTTTGCAATGTATTTCACTACGCGTGCTGTGCAAGGGCCGCAAGTTTGGGCAGAGGCAACTGCAATCTTGGATATTCCATTTGCTGCCGCTAACACCACAATTTTAGTTCTCTCCTCAATTACATGTCAGTTTGGTGTTTTTGCAGCAGAGCGCTTTCAAGCGCGAAGAACGGGAAGCTTGCGTGAAGTTTCCAAATGGGGAATGCGTGAGTGGTTCGCTCTTACCTTCTTAATGGGCGCAATCTTCATTGGTGGCCAGGTTTATGAGTATGCGCATTTAGTTTCAGAGGGTGTGACTCTTTCATCTACTGCATATGGCTCAGTCTTCTACATAACTACTGGCTTCCATGGCTTGCATGTGACAGGTGGCTTAATTGCATTCTTAGTTGTTCTGATTAGAGTTTTTAAAGCTCAAAAATTTGGACACTCACAAGCCACTATGGCAATTGTTGTCTCCTATTACTGGCACTTCGTCGACATCGTTTGGATCGCTCTTTTCTCTGCGATCTATTTGGTTAAGTAGGGCGGCAATATGAAATTTTTATCTAAGTATCGCCGGCACAAGTTCGCAACTCCCATGCTCCTTGTAATTGCCTTATCAACTTTAGGATTTACATTTTCTGCAGCTACCGCATCACCGGCCAAGTCCGAATTATCAGCTAGCGCTAAATCAACTTTGATTGCTGAAGGTAAAGAGATATTCCTTAAGGGTTGTTCTTCATGTCATGGATTAAATGCTGAAGGAGCAAGTATTGCGCCATCATTGATTGGAGTTGGTGCAGCATCTGTAGATTTTCAGGTAGGAACAGGTCGTATGCCAATGGCTGATATGAGTCAACAAGCGATGCGTAAAGCACCTCTTTATACAGAGGAGGAAACAGCCGCACTAGCTGCCTACGTTGCAACTCTTGCTCCTGGCCCTGCCAGTATTACAAATGAGGAAATAACATTTGAACGTGACGGAAGTACCGCTGATGGTGGCGAATTATTTAGAAACAATTGCGCGATGTGCCATAACTTTGCTGGCCAAGGTGGCGCACTGACTAAAGGAAAGTATGCGCCAACTGTGATGGGTGTAGAACCAAAACACATCTATGAAGCGATGATTACCGGACCACAAGCGATGCCAGTTTTCTCTGATAAAACAATTACTCCGCAAGAGAAATTATCAATTATTAAGTGGATTAAATTTGCTGAATCGGAGCCGAATCTCGGTGGCGCCTCACTTGGCCGAGTTGGTCCAGTTACTGAAGGATTATTAGTTTGGACATTTGGCTTGGGATTACTTGTTGCAATATCTGTCTGGCTAACGGCGAAATCAAGATAAGGTTCAGATTAAATATGAGTAATGAGATAGCCCCACTTTCAGATCCTGGTTTACCAGCCCACGTACACCGCAAAGCAGATACTGACCCAGTTGCCGAAAAAAGAGCTGAACAACAAGTAGCAGTTCTCTTTCTAATCTCAGTATTTGGCACCATCTTGTTTATCTACTCATACCTCTTCATTGATACTGAAATTTTCTTTTTCTTGCCGGTGATGGGTGACACCAACGCGCACCAACTAGGACTTGGTATGGGTCTGGCAATTGCATTATTGGGTATTGGGTTTGGCGCGGTTCACTGGGCAAAAACTTTAATGTCTGACACTGAAGTTATCGCAGAACGTCACGAGATGCGCTCTGAGGACTCCGATAGAGATGCATTTGTTTCCAGCGTTAAAGAAAGAGCTGAAGTTGCAGGACTAGGCAGAAGATCATTGATTAAAAGAACATTGGGTTTATCTGTTGGATTAGTAGGAATTTCACCAATCCTTTTGCTTGGTGATTTAGGACCTATGCCAGGTAAATCTTTGGAAGAAACAAACTGGCGCAGAGGAACTCGATTGGTAACTGATCCAGGTGATCGACCAATAAAGCCTGCCGATCTTGAAGTTGGCGCAGTAGCCCAAGTACTTCCAGAGTTGCGGCCAGGGCAAAAGAGAATATTGAACGATATTGCAAAAGATGCGGTTCTTTTAATCAGATTGCGCACTGAAGAGTTTCAATTAGACGCGGAGCGCTTATCTTGGACTTACGAAGGAATCATTGCCTTTTCAAAGATTTGTTCACACATGGGTTGCGCCGTTGCGTTGTATGAACAGACAACTAAACATTTGCTTTGCCCATGTCATCAATCCACCTTTGATGTTACTAGAGCCGCAAAGGTGATTTTTGGTCCATCTGCCAGACCACTTCCTCAGTTGGCAATTACCGTGGATGCAGATGGAAATTTAGTGGCTCAACAACCGTTTAATGAAGCAGTCGGACCAAGTTACTGGGAGAGATCATGAGTGCAAGAGAGCGCGTAACAGGAAGCGTTGCCAATTATGTAGATGAGCGAACTGGCTCAGCTAAGTGGCTGAAGAAGAATCTTAATAAGGTGTTCCCCGACCACTGGTCATTTATGCTGGGTGAGATCGCGCTTTACTCATTTGTAATCCTTCTTTTATCTGGCACATTTCTTACCTTTTGGTTTGACCCTTCAATGGAGCATGTTGTCTATAAGGGCACTTATCAACCACTAAAAGATGTAGAGATGTCCGCCGCCTATGCATCAGCGCTAAATATTTCATTTGATGTTCGTGGTGGCTTGTTGATGCGCCAGATCCATCACTGGGCTGCCTTAATCTTTATGGCTGCAATTGTGGTGCACCTACTTCGCGTGTTCTTCACGGGAGCATTTAGAAAGCCACGTGAGTTCAACTGGATCCTAGGAATTGGTTTACTAACACTTGGAATCGTTGAAGGATTTTTAGGCTATTCATTGCCAGATGATCTTCTTTCCGGAACTGGCGTTCGCATTGCTCATGCGATTATCCAAGCGATACCAGTAGTTGGTACTTATCTATCATTCTTTGTATTTGGTGGTGCCTTCCCTAGTGAAATGTTTATCCCACGAATTTACGTTGCACATATCCTGCTGATTCCAGGAATCATGCTCGCCTTAATCACAGTGCATTTAATGTTAGTTTGGTACCAGAAGCACACTCAATATCCTGGTGCTGGCCGAACTGAAAAGAATGTAGTTGGTTATCCATTAATGCCGGTGTACATGGCAAAAGCTGGCGGCTTCTTCTTTATCGTCTTTGGTATTACTGCATTGCTAGGTGCAACCGCATCGATTAACCCTATTTGGCTTTATGGACCATATACACCGGGACAAGTTTCGGCAGGCTCTCAACCAGATTGGTACATGGGTTGGCTAGATGGTCTTGTAAGGATGGCTCCGCCTTGGGAAACCTACGCCTTTGGTTACACAGTCTCTTGGAATATTTTAATTCCCGGTTTAATTGTTCCAGGAATTATTTTTACTGGAATGGCGCTGTATCCATTTATTGAAAGTTGGCTAACTGGAGACAAGCGCGAACACCACATTTTAGATCGTCCTAGAAACGTTCCTAACCGAACTGCGCTAGGAGCGATGTCATTAACATTTATGATCGTTGCATTGATTAATGGCGGTAACGATTTAATTGCGACACATTTTGACCTTTCAATTAACCAAATTATGTGGGGCACGCGAATTGGCATCATTGTCTTGCCACCACTGGCATTTGTTATTACAAAACGAATTTGCCTCTCATTGCAACGTGCTGATCGCGAACTAGTGTTGCATGGTCGCGAAACTGGTCGACTAGTGATGCTGCCGCATGGTGAGTTTGTAGAGGTTCATGAGGAGCTAACACCAGAAAAGAAATGGATGCTAACTCAACACGAGCAAGCTGCTCCGATTGAGCTTGAATTAGTTGATCAGGTTGGCGTGCGTAATCCAAAATCTTTCCGCGCCAAGCTGCAAGCAAGATTTAGTGCCGCTAATGCAGAGTCAGTTGCAAAACCAACAGCGCAAGATCTTAAACAGTTAGAGAATGAGCACCACTAAATAAAACGTTTATTTATCGGAGAATAGTTGAGCGAAACTTAAGACTCAACTATCTCCTTTAATTTAACCAAACTTTTACCCATAGCTTTTGGTACCCAATTCTGCGGATTTCTTCTCTTAATGATCCACAATCCCCTGGCAGTTCTTGCATCCCAGCTCTCGGTAACCTCCGTTAAGTTCTCATCAATCTTACGTAACTCATAACGCCAAACATTGTGAAGTAAATGTTGCCAAGCGATGGACTGGCCTTCTTTAAACTCAATTACTTGATTGCTAATGACATATGGAACGCGTTGCTCCATTCGCATCCCAAACTTTGCGCCTAGGGATAATCTTGCAGGTCCTGCAATTGCGCCTTTGACCATGCCAGAGCCATCCATTAATGAATGATTTTTAGGCTGGGCAATAAAATCAAATATTTCTTTCGCGCCCTTATTTACAATCAATTTAGCTTTATAAAAATACAACTCGCCTGTATCAATTATTTCTGCTCGCAAAACTACTCCTTTATAAGGTGTTAGTGATTGGAGTTTGAAGGTTTATCATACTCTAGAACGAAACCAATTGCTGTAAAAAGTAATAGACCGGCGGATATCAAGGTAACCCACCAGCCAATAATTAATCCAACACCAACGGCAGTCATTGCTAATGCCACTGGCAGCGGCCACCAAGAGTGTGGTGAGAAAAAGCCCATCTCACCAGCTCGATCTGCAATCTCACCGCTCAGATTATCTTCGGGAAGAACTCCTCCAGATCTGCGATCGGTAAACCAAAGGTAGAAGCCAACAATGAAGGCAAGACCAGCACTTAATCCAATTGCTGTAATCCCAACTGCTTCCCCGCCAATTTGCCAATACAAAATTGCAGTTAGGAAATAAAAGAGAGCAAGGCCGTTAAATAATTGCCAACCGACCTTCATTAACGTTTGCTCGTCTCTGCCATATGAGGATGATGAAGATCAAATGCTGGTCGCTCACTTCTAATTCTTGGCATAGATGTGAAGTTATGGCGTGGTGGTGGACAAGAGGTTGCCCATTCAAGGGATCCGCCATAGCCCCAAGGATCATCAACTGTTACCTTTGGTGCATTTCTGGTTTGCCAAACATTTATGAAGAATGGAATCATCGAAAGCGCTAATAATCCTGATCCAACAGTTGAAATCATATTCATCCCAGTAAAGCCATCAGAGGCTAGGTAATCTGCGTATCGACGTGGGAAACCTTTGATTCCAAGCCAGTGTTGAATTAAAAATGTAGTGTGGAAACCAAAGAATAATGTCCAGAAATGAATTTTGCCTAAGCGCTCATCAAGCATACGTCCGGTGAACTTAGGCCACCAGAAGTAGAAACCGGCAAACATTGCAAAGACCACTGTGCCAAATAAAACGTAGTGGAAGTGCGCAACCACAAAGTAGGAGGCAGAAACCGCAAAGTTAAGTGGTGGGCTAGCCAAGATAACGCCAGTTAATCCACCGAACAAGAAGGTGATTAAAAATCCCATTACAAAGAGCATCGGTGTATCAAATGAAATCGATCCGCGCCACATTGTGCCGATCCAATTCACAAATTTTACGCCGGTAGGTATACCGATTAAAAATGTCATGAAGGAGAAGAAAGGCAGCAGCACCTGTCCGCTGGCATACATATGGTGCGCCCATACAGAAACAGAAAGAGCAGAGATTGCGATAGTTGCGGCAATTAATCCCTTGTAACCAAAGATTGGCTTGCGACTAAACACTGGCAAGATTTCGGTAGCAATTCCAAAAAATGGCAGAGCTAGGATGTAAACCTCGGGGTGACCAAAGAACCAAAAGAGATGTTGCCATAACATGGCTCCGCCGTTAGCTGGATCAAAAATCAAACTGCCAAATAAACGATCAGATTCAAGTGCTAGGAATGCAGCAGCAAGTGCTGGAAAAGCTAGCAATACGAGAATCGAAGTAAGTAGAACATTCCAAGTAAAGATAGACATTCTAAACATTGTCATTCCTGGAGCACGCATAGTAAAAATAGTTGTAATGAAATTGACACCGCCAAGAATTGTTCCGATACCGCTAATTGCCAAGCCCATCAGCCAAAGATCTGCGCCAATTCCTGGTGAGTATTGTGAATTAGATAAAGGTGCGTACGCCGTCCAACCAAAGGAGGCCGCACCACCCGGCGTTAAGAAACCAATAAATGCCATCGTGCCACCAAATGAGTAAAGCCAGTATGACAACATATTCAACCTTGGGAATGCAACATCTGCAGCACCGATTTGCAGCGGCATAATTACATTGGCAAAACCAACAAATAATGGTGTTGCAAACATGAGCAACATGATTGTTCCGTGCATAGTAAACACTTGGTTGTATTGCTCATTACTTAAGAATTGCATGCCTGGTCGTGTTAACTCTGCTCGCAGAGCCATTGCCAAAATTCCACCGATTAAGAACCAGACAAACGAGGTGATCAGATAAAGGTAACCAATAGTTTTGTGATCAGTTGAGGTAATGAACTTTACAAACAACTTACCCTTACTCGTGGGAGCAGGTGGCGCATTTTTGAGCGTAGGCCGCGGAGCATAAGTTGTCATGAGGTTGCCGCCTTATCTATTTCTGTTTGATTTAAATTTCGTAAGGATTGAATATAAGACTCGTATTCAGCCGGCGTCACTACCTTGACGCTAAACAACATCTGAGAGTGATTTCTCCCGCACAAAATATTGCACCTACCTGGGTAGGTTCCTATTTTGTTTGGTGTGAATTCAAGGTAATTCTCAACACCAGGCAAGTTTTGCATTTGGATCATAAATGCCGGAATCCAAAAACCATGTACAACATCATTTGAGTTAATTGTGAACTTTACCTTTTTGCCTTGAGGCAGATACAAGGTAGGTGGCTGGGCTGGAGTTCCAGTTACTGAAGCTGCTGGGAAATCCCCTGCCTCCTTATAGGTAAATTGCCAAGACCATTGAAAGCCATTTACATCAATAATGTGTGAAACTTGGGAATCCGGCGATACTTTAACAATTTTGCTCTCTTTTACCACTGTGAAGTAAAACAGAACCGCCACAATTAAAAACGGAATGATAATAAAAGTGATTTCAATAAAATTATTTTCATGAGTTTGCTTTGGAAACTCTTCATTCTTTTTGCGATGAAAAAATACTGGCCATAAAATCAAAACAAGTGTCACAATTCCAACTACACCAGCGGCAATCCAAGCGCCTTGCCAAAGTGACAGCGCTTCATCATTCACGCTTGTTACGCCAGCTTCAAAGCCCAATCCAGAGATTTCATCAGATGAGCAACCTGTTAAAAAAAGGCTTCCAAACAACCCAACGGAAATCTTTTTTAGGTGGCTGGAACGCATAGGGTAAGGATAACCTTGTGCCTGAGTTCGTTCTCTCCGGGAAGGTAGCGTGCAGCGGGTGGTTCGTATCACAAGCGGGTTTCAGCAAGAAGCACCTCTGGATTTAGCCGCCGAGAAAGTTATCTCTCAAGTATTTCACCAAGGTTGGCCAGATCCAGGAAAGATAAACGCAGATTCTCGCCAGAGTGCTCTTTTGCTAAATGAGGCTCGAAATACCTTTGCCAAATTCCTACAGGTGCGAAGTGATGAGATTGAATTTCTTGGTGAGGTTAATTTGGGTTTTCATCTTGGAATATCTGGACTTTTAAAATTTGGTAATCAGCTTTTCATCAGCGAAATCGATAAACAGGAAATATTTGCGGTTGGCGATAATTATCGAAACGGAGGTGGTGTACTCAATAAAATTCCAGTAAATAATTCTGGCGTAATAGCAGCTTTTGATTCAACAAGTCAGGATGTCATTTGTTGGCAGGTGGCAAATGGTGAAACTGGAATCATTGCAAAAGATGCACCAACCGGTTCTAAAGTATTTGCAGATTGCACCGCTAGCGGCGTTGATCACCTTCCTGATTTCACTTATGACACAGCCCTATTCGATAGCAGAAGTTGGTATGGACCAGCTGGCTTAGGTATTTTGATTTTAAAAGATGGCGCACAGTGGCGTAATCCACTGCCCCACAATGATCATCAGAAAACCCCTAACTCTTTCTCTGTTCCCCTTGCTCTAGCAAGTGCGGTTGCATTAGAAAACTACATGACAAAGCGGCAAAACAACTCAGGTTACCGAGAAATGGTTCTAAACACTTTAGATGCCGCAAAGATCTCTTACTACACTCCCAGCGCAACTGACTTTCTGCCCAAGTATTTAAGTTTAGTTTTTGCGGATTTAGAGGCGGATCGATTAGTACTAGAGCTAGAGGATCAAGGTTTTGCAGTTGATTCTGGATCGGCCTGTAAATCAGCAGACATGGCGCCAAGCCATGTGCTGCATGCAATGGGGGCTAAGACAACTGGAAATATAAGAATCGCATTTCATCTAAGTGTAACGGCGCAACAGGTTAAAGAATTGGCTCAAGCCATAATCGTTACAGTTAATAAATTACGAGCAGTTTAGTTAGCTCTGTAGATTCACAACTAAGTGTTGTGAGATCTCATCTGCTGGCCCATCCCCATATGCATTTCTAAATCTCTTTAAAAAATCCTCTTTAGTGAATTTGTATTCCTGGGTTCCAGTTGTTTCCAGACAGTATGTGGCCAACATTGAACCCAACTGCGCACATCTTTCATGACTTAAACCCCATGAAAGACCAGCGATAAATCCTGAACGAAAATTATCTCCAACACCAGTTGGATCAACCTTTGAATCCTCTTTTGGCACAGATACGTAAATCGTCTCTTTGCCATGCTCCTCAATCTGCGCACCCTTTGATCCAAGGGTTACAACTCGAACTTGTACCCGATCAAATAACTGGCGATCAGTCCAACCTGTCTTCTGGATCGCAAGGGCTAATTCGTACTCATTTAGAAATAAATATTTAGCGCCATCAATTAATTGAGCAATCTCTTCACCACTCATGCGCGCCATTTGTTGTGATGGATCAGCTGCGACTGGAATCTTCAAACGTCGTGCCATATCGCTGTAACGCATCATCGCTTCTGGGTCATCGGGTGAGATAACAAGCAGGTCAAACTGCCCGGTCTTTGCAATGATCGGGGCTAACTCAATATTTCTTGCCTCACTCATTGCGCCAGGAAAAAATGATGCAATCTGATTTAACTCGGTATCGGTAGTCACCATGAAGGTTGCGGTATGTAATTTTTCTGAGACCAATACGTGAGAGGTATCCACACCATGACGATTTAACCAAGCCTGGTAATCGACCCAATCCTTACCAACTGCAGCTATCAAGATCGGATTTAAGCCAAGTGCACCCATGCCAAAAGAAATATTTGCACCGCAGCCACCGCGACGAATTTCTAAGGTATCGACTAAAAAAGATAGAGAAACCTTTGCTAGCGAGCCGGCAACTAATGAGTCCGTAAATTTTCCATTAAAGCTCATGATGTGATCGCCACCCACGGAGCCAGCCACAGCAACTCTCATATTAAATAAATTTTATTTGGTTGAAAAATTAATTAAAAGAATCACCGCATGCACATGAACCACCTGCATTTGGGTTATCGATAGTAAAACCTTGTTTTTGAATAGTATCTACAAAATCAATTGAGGCACCCATCAGATAAGGAGTACTCATCTTGTCGGTTACAACTTTTACCGCTCCGAATTGAGTAATTGTGTCGCCATCTAGGGCGCGATCATCAAAGTAAAGTTGGTAGCGCAAACCTGAACATCCACCTGGTTGCACAGCGACTCGAAGGGCTAAATCATCCCGGCCCTCTTGTCCTAGCAATGCGGCAACCTTTTCGGCTGCAACTGGTGTCAACGAAATCCCTGCTGATGTAATTTTTACATCTGTAGCTGGTGATGCATCTGTGCTCATCTTGATCCATTTCTATCTGTTTGATCGAACCTAAATCTAACCTATTACTGCCCTAGGTTTTTCTGCTTGGGTTTTTCTACTTGGACAAGGTTACTAGTGATTCAAGATAAATGTCTCCTTGAAAGCCTGAAGCCTTTAGGATTGTGACATGAGTTTGACGGAACTACTTTTGCTTGGCCAGGCGCGCGATCCAAAGAGCGAACGTGGCGTCTCATGTGATGGGCAATTGCCATCTGCCAGTGATCCAAAATTGGTCGAACGAGCCATCAAAGCTCGCGCCACCCTTGGTGATCAGGTAATGATTTTAGGACATCATTACCAACGAGATGAAGTAATTGATTTCGCTGATATCCGCGGAGACTCATTTAAGTTGGCACAAGCTGCTGCAGACAACCCCGATGCAAATTACATCATTTTCTGTGGAGTTCACTTTATGGCTGAAAGCGCTGATATTTTAACTAGTCCTTCGCAGCGAGTAATTCTGCCCGACCTTTCAGCTGGTTGTTCGATGGCAGATATGGCAACAGCAGCGCAAGTAAATGAATGTTGGGCACAACTTGAAAAACTTAATTTAGGCAAGAAAACAATTCCTATCACTTATATGAACTCCTCCGCTGCAATAAAGGCTTTTACCGGAAAAAATAGCGGTGCGGTGTGCACCTCATCAAATGCAGAACGTGCAATGAAATGGGCATTTGAGAAGGCAGAAAAAGTTTTATTCCTTCCTGATCAACATCTAGGCAGAAATACTGCTGTTTTAAAATTAGGTTTATCACTTGATGATTGTGTTATTTGGAACCCATGGAAAACCAATGGTGGATTGAGTGAAGAGCAGATTCGAAAAGCCAAAGTAATTTTGTGGCGTGGGCATTGCTCAGTTCATGGCAGATTCACCTTGGACAATATTAAAGATGCCCGCAATAAATTAGCTGGTGTAAAAATACTTGTCCATCCTGAATGCCAACATGAAGTGGTTGCTGCGGCCGATGTTGTTGGCAGCACAGAGATGATTATTCAAACTGTTAAGCAATCACCAGCAGGTTCAAGTTGGGCTATTGGTACTGAGTTGAACTTAGTGCAGCGTTTGGCAAATGAGAATCCTGATAAAAATGTGATATTCCTTGATAAAACAATCTGTTATTGCAGCACTATGAATCGAATTGATTTACCACATCTAGTTTGGGCAATGGAGTCCTTGGTCTCTGGCAAGGTAGTGAACCAAATCTCGGTCGCCCCCGACACAGCCATGCATGCAAAAGTTGCGCTAGATCGAATGTTGGCTCTACCTTAGCCGCATGAGCAAAGCTGAAGACAAAAAAGCCATAGGGAAAAAAGGTAAGCCAACTCCAAAACGCAAGGTGGCAGAGGCTAAGAGCAAGAATTCAATTCTCTCACCTAATGCATCCTCCTCTGATAAGAAAAAATTAAAAGAGCAGTCTCGCGCTCGACGCCTTGAATCGCGTGCTGCATTTATGCGCGGTGAAGAGAGCGCTCTACCACCTAGAGATAGAGGACCAGCTAAGAGATTTATTCGAAATTATGTTGATAGCAGGCGAACAATTTCTGAGTACTTTTTAGTTTTAATTATGGTTGTTTTATTTCTAACAGTCATTCCAAACCCAACGATTCAAATCTTTGCTATCGCTGTTATGTACTCTGCAATGCTTTACGCAGCAGTTGATGGCTTCTTATTAGGTCGCAGAATGAAGATGTTAATCACTTTAAAATTCCCTGATCAGTCTTTGCGCGGTGTAGGCATGTACGCCTGGTTAAGGTCAACTCAAATGCGCAGATTAAGAGCACCTGCACCACAGGTAAAGGTTGGCGATAAAGTTATTTAAGCCCGAGGTTTAGGTGAGATCGTCTTACTTGGATCGCGCTCTGCCACGCTGCCAATCGCCTCATCTATCTCACTCATTATCGATTGATCCAACTTAACCCCACTGGCTTTTACATTCTCTTTGATCTGAGCAGGTTTAGTTGCACCAATAATTGCACTTGAAACATTTGGATTTTGCAATACCCATGCAATTGCTAGCTGCGCTGGCGTTAAATCAACCTTCTTAGCAATTGGTATCAATTTCTGAACTGCAGTAAGTACATCATCAGTCATAAATCTTGAAATCATATTTGCGCCACCTTTTTTGTCAGTACCCCTTGATCCAGCTGGTGCTTTCTTGCCTGGCAAATACTTACCCGTTAATACGCCTTGTCCGATTGGCGACCAAACAATCTGACCAATCCCCTCTTTCTCTGAAAGTGGAATGACGGCTGATTCAATTACTCGCCACAGCATTGAATACTGTGGTTGGCTAGAAACAAATCGGTTATATCCCTTAGCATCCTGAATCTTTAATGCCGCTGCAATTTGCTCGGCGTTCCACTCTGAGAATCCGATGTAGTGAACTTTGCCCTGCCGAATCAGGTCATCAAATGCGCTGAGCGTCTCTTCTAAAGGAGTTTCATAATCAAAGCGATGTGCCTGGTAAAGATCAATGTAATCGGTCTTCAATCTCTTTAGTGAGGCATTACATGATTCAAAAATATGCTTACGAGAAAGACCGCGATCATTTTTACCAGTACCCGTAGGCCAATAAACTTTGGTAAACAACTCATAACCTTCACGGCGATAACCTTTTAACGCTTTACCTAATACAGACTCTGCTTTTGTACCGGCGTAAACATCTGCGGTGTCATAACTTGTGATCCCTTGGTTAAACGCCTCTTTTACACATTTGATAGCCGCTTCTGCCTCAACTTGTGACCCGTGGGTAATCCAGTTTCCGTAGGTAATTTCAGATACATATATTCCAGTACTGCCAAGTCGTCTATGTTCCATATTTGAACCTTACTTTATCAATGAATTAGCGCAAGATCTGAAGTTGAATACCGGTCACTAGCAGGCGTGGCTGATTGTCTACCCCATTTTTCCACCTAGGATATGGAGTGCCTGAATTAAGTAAGGTAAAAAGTAAATATAGAAATAAACAGCAGTAAATGTTGAAAGATAGGGGAAGTCGGTGCAAAACCGACGCTGACCCGCAACCGTGAAAATCAAATTAGAAATATTTGATTTAAGTCGGATTACCTACTTTCTTCTTGCTTTATCCAACCGTCGAGGATTACGGTGCGGAGAAACTCATTGGCTTGAGTCTCTTTTGCCCTCGTAAGACTCTCATCCAAGAGAGGCTTTACATGAACAGATTAAGTACGAAAAGAAATCAACGACTTCGTATTTCACTCGTTGTCATTATCACCGCCCTATCCCCACTTACCTTAATAAATTCAGCCTCTGCTGATAAGGGATATCGTTATTGGGGTTATTTTCAAACAGCACCAGGAAGTAATAACTGGGTTGCAGCGATGACTGGACCAACAGTAGAACTTAAAGATGGCGCTGTAGAAGGTCACTCGTTCAGTATTAGTAATGCAGATGTCCCTGCAGTTGCACCAAGTGCCAATGCAGATTTTGCAACCTTATGTGCAAATACGCCAGCTGCATCTGGCAAGATCCGAGTTGGCTTAGTGATTAATTTTGGTGACGCCAATATCGCTCCCGCAGGAGAGGTGCCACCGAAAACAATTTCTAGTTGCGCATTGGTAAAAACTGGCGCAACCGGTGTTGATGTACTAAATACTGCGGTGGAAGTACGAAACGACAGCAGCGGCTTACTATGTGGGATAGAGGGCTATCCGGCTTCAGAGTGCGCCCCAGAAGTTGATATGCCAATTGCAGAAGCTGTTGCCATCAGTGAGAATGAAGTTAATTTAGCTTCGGCGGATGAGTTTAGTTTCGCACCAACACTGGCTGTGGCATTAGCAGCATTGTTTGGCATTCTGCTCGCAGTTGCCATAAAAAAACGTAAACAACTTTAATTAACTTTGTAAAAGTTGAAATTTTAAGGT
>JBILCN010000043.1:0-6590 GCA_044353095.1 Candidatus Nanopelagicus sp. | reverse complement strand
CAGTGGGCTTCGAATAGTCACTGAAGAGGAAAGATCTGTTCGTTCTGCTGCTTTTGGTATTTGGGTAAATGTTGGCTCCCGCGATGAATCACTTTCAACTGCGGGAGCTTCTCATTTTCTAGAGCACTTACTTTTTAAAGGAACAAAAACTCGCACCTCACTAGAAATCTCCTCATCAATAGAGGCGGTAGGTGGTGAAACAAATGCATTTACATCAAAGGAATACACCTGCTTTTATGCACGGGTAATCGATAAGGATTTACCACTTGCAGTTGATGTCATCAGCGATTTAATTACCTCATCCGTTGTTAAGCCAGCAGATGTTGATGCTGAACGCAAGGTCGTGCTCGAGGAGATCGCAATGCGCGATGATGATCCCAGCGATCTAATTCATGATTTATTTTTAGAAAAATATTATGGTGATACTCCGCTGGGCCGACCAATTTTAGGAACAGTTGAATCTATCAATGAGATGTCGCGCAGTACCGTTTTTAATTACTATCGCAAGCGTTATCGCCCACAGGATTTAGTTGTTGCAGTTGCTGGAAATGTAAACCATAAAAATGTGGTCCAAATGGTTGAGGATGCCTTAGGTAAAGATAACTTTTTAGATCAACCAAAGAGTGATTATGAGATTCGCACATCAGGCGCTGTAAAAGTGCCAGGGCGTGGTCAGGTGACATTACTTGATCGCAAAACTGAACAGGCACATGTTGTTTACGGAGTTGCCGGTGTTGCTCGAAATGATAAACGTCGCTTTGCTTTAAGTATTTTAGCTACCGCACTTGGCGGCGGAATGTCATCAAGATTATTTCAAGAGATTCGCGAGAAACGTGGCTTGGCTTATTCAACATATGCCTACAGCCAACAATTTGCGGGCAGCGGCGTCTTATCTTTATATGTTGGTTGTAAGCCAGATCGCGCAATTGAGGCCACCAAAATAATTCAAGATATTTTGCATGATGTTGCAGAAAAAGGTTTAACACATGAGGAGATCTTGCGAGCAAAGGGAGCCGTCTCGGGCTCATTGGTATTAAGCCAAGAGGACACCGGTTCACGAATGACAAGAATTGGAAAGAGTGAGTTGGTTTACGGTGAGATTATGAGCTTTGATCAAATCTTGCAGGAGATTGCAGATGTAACACCTGATCAAATTAAGGAAATAGCCCGCGAAAGCTTGCCGACATCTCCTACCCTTGCGGTAGTGGGACCATTTAGATCGAAAGCGAAATTTGAAGGGTTGATCAAATGAAGGTTGCAGTATTAGGTGCCAAAGGAAGAATGGGCACAGAAGCGGTCACCGCAATTAGTGGCGCAAGTGATTTACAACTAGTTGCGCAATTAGATTTAGGTGATTCATTAGATCAGTTAGTGACAAGTGGCGCCCAAGTAGTTGTTGATTTCACCCATCCAGATGCGGTTATGAAAAATCTTGAGTTTGCTATTACAAATGGCATCAGTGTTGTTGTTGGAACAACTGGCTTTGATGATGCAAAGCTAACAAAGTTAAAAGGTTTGCTAGCTGCCAATCCAAAGGTAGGTGCGCTGATCGCGCCAAACTTTGCTTTGGGTGCGGTTTTAATGATGCAATTTTCAGAGGTCGCAGCGAAGTACTTCGAATCAGTTGAGATTATTGAGCTTCATCATGCTAATAAAGTTGATGCACCATCTGGAACTGCTGTGCGCACCGCTCAAATGATTACCGATGCCCGCAAGCAAAACAATAAAGCCAAGATGCCTGATGCAACTAAAGATGCAATCCTTGGCGCACGTGGTGCAACTGTTGGCGATGTTCCAATTCACTCAGTTAGATCACATGGTTATGTTGCTCATCAAGAGGTTATTTTTGGTGATCCAGGTGAAACACTTTCGATTAGACATGATTCAATTAATAGAGCAGGATTTATGCCAGGAGTTTTGCTAGGTGTTCGCCAAGTAGTAAAGCATCCAGGTTTAACTGTCGGCTTAGAAAAATATATGGAGGGGTTTTAAATGAGTAAGATACTTATGTACGGCGCTGAATGGTGTGGTGATTGCCGCCGCTCAAAGAGATTTCTAGATTCAAATAATGTGTCGTATGAGTACGTTGATGTTGAGGCTGATACAACAGCTAGCGATAAGGTCATCGAGATCAATGGTGGAGTGCGCTCAATTCCAGTAATTATTTTTGAAGATGGTACACATTTAACTGAGCCATCTGATGCTGCCCTTAAGGCAAAGCTTGAGGAGCTAAAAGTTCTTTAAAACCAGTTGTAGATCGCGGCGCTGGTAATTGCAGCGCCGATGACAACAATCGGAAATGACGCCTTATATTTAAGCAGCACTAATGCCACCGCAACACCTGCTAGCCGTTGGTCAATGACTAACTCTTTCTTAGTAGCAAAGGTCTGAACTCCAACTAGTGCACTTAACAAAACAATTGGCACCAAGGTATTGATTCGCATAAATCTTGGTTTATTCAACCACTGCTCTGGTACTAAGTGACCTACATACTTATTTAAAAATGCGGTGATACTTGAGCCAATAACTGCAATCCAAATTGAACTCATTTTTTCCACCCAAATATCACAGCAAGTAAGACGGTAGTAATAATTGGTACACCAGCTGGTGTTAACGGCGTGAGTGCTAAGGCAAGTGCAATTGCTAATCCGCAAACAACAAACTGCAACTTATTCTTTAATCTTGGCCAAACCAAACCACAAAAAGCTGCTGGAACTGCAGCATCTAATCCCCAAACAGATGGATCACCAATTGCGCTAGCTCCAAGGGCACCAAGAAAGGTAAATAGATTCCAGAATACATATACGCCAATTCCAGTTACATAAAAGCCGCGCTTGCGATCAGCATCATTATCCTGCAATGTGGCAACGGCGGTGGATTCATCAATTGTAATTTGCGCAGCAATTACTCGACTTAAACCAGTTACTTTTAAAATCGGCGCCATTTGCAGGCCGTAAAGTGCGTTTCGAAAACCTAATAATGTTGCAGTTGCAATTGCACTAATTGCAGAGCCACCGGCGCCCATGATTCCGACAACTGCAAATTGGGATGCACCAGAGAAGAGCAAGATAGATAAGAGACAGGTTTGTAAGATCGAAAAGCCTGCGGTAACTCCGGCTGCGCCAAAGGCTGCGCCATATAGGCCGACGGTAAAGGCAACACTGATACCGGTGCGATCGACCTGATTTGTTCGAGGATTAAACCTGCTTGTGATTGACACGCCGTTATCTTAATCCAAGGGATAGGTGTGCCACGCAGATAGGGTCGCAGGCATGAGCGAGGAAATCCAATTTAGAGATGATGTAAGTGTTGAGCTAGTTAAATCTAGCGCCAGTGATGCCGATGTTATTTGGGCAGCACGGGTATCAACTGCGGGTGATAAATCACTGGAAGATGTTGGCGCCGATGCATCAAAGTCTGAAGGCTTAATTAATTACCTAGCTCGCGAGCGACATGGTTCACCATTTGAACATACCTCGATGACATTTTTTATCTCAGCCCCAATATTTGTTTTCCGTGAGTTCATGCGCCATCGCATCGCTTCTTACAATGAAGAGAGTGGTCGTTACCGTGAGCTTCGCCCAGTTTTTTATGTGCCAAGTAAGGATCGTAAATTAGTTCAAATCGGAAAGCCTGGTGCGTACTCATTTATTGAAGGAACGCCAGAACAACATCAATTAACAGTTGATGCAATTAAACAGACTTGCACACTTGCCTATGAAAATTATCAAAAAATGTTAACCGCTGGTGTTGCTCGCGAAGTAGCCCGAGCAGTTCTACCTGTAACGCTTTACTCATCAATGTATGTAACGATGAATGCAAGAGCGTTAATGAACTTTTTATCACTTCGCACAGCTCGAGAAGGTTCACACTTTCCTTCCTACCCACAGCGAGAGATCGAGATGGTGGCAGAGAAGATGGAAGCGGAGTTTGCCAAGTTAATGCCGATTACTTATGGGGCATTTGAGAAATCTGGCCGAATCGCTCCGTAAGGCGATCAGCAAACAAGGTAGCCTTAGAGCATGCAAATCACTCCACCATTTGGCCGATTATTTACGGCCATGGTTACACCATTTACCAAAAGTGGTGAGATTGATTGGGCGGGCCTTGAGAAAATTGCAGCACATTTAATTAGCACCGGTAATGATGGCATTGCAGTAAATGGCACAACAGGTGAAGCACCAACCACCAGTGATGATGAAAAAGATCAAATAATTAAAGCGGTTCGCAAAGTAGTTGGCGATCAGGTAAAGATAATTGCAGGTGCTGGTAATAATGAGACTTCACACTCTGTTGAACAAGCAAAGCGGGCGGCAAAAGCAGGTGCAGATGGATTGTTAGTTGTTACTCCTTATTACAACAAACCACCACAAGCTGGAATCGCAGCACACTTCACTGCAATGGCTAATGCAACTGATCTGCCATTAATGATGTATGACATTCCAGGCAGAACTGGTGTTGAAATTGAGAGTGAGACAATAATTAAACTAGCAGAGCACAAAAATATTGTGGCGCTAAAGGATGCTAAAGGAAACCCAGCAGTAACCTCTTATGTAATTAAGCAATCTGGCATCGCGGTTTATTCAGGGGATGACATCTTAAATTTACCGCTGCTATCAGTTGGCGCAGTTGGTTTTGTATCTGTTTGTGGTCACACCGTAGGCGCAGATTTAAAGGCAATGTTAAATGCCTGGTTTTCAGGTGATGCTAATAAAGCAACAGAGATTCATCAAAAATTACTTCCAGTATTTACCGGAACATTTCGAACACAAGGCGCTATCTTGACTAAGGCGGCACTAAATTTGATGGGTCTTCCTGGTGGATTTACCAGATTGCCACTTGTTGATGCAACTGATGCGCAGATTGCGCAATTAAAAGTTGATCTACAAGCAGGCGGCGTTAACTTAAAGTAAATAATGAATCATCCTCATCCTGGTCTGCCTTACCCTGCCAAATTAGCTAAGAAAACTCTGCGCATCGTGGCGCTAGGTGGACTTGGTGAGATCGGTCGAAATATGACCGTATTTGAATATGAAGGAAAATTATTAATTGTTGATTGCGGTGTTTTATTTCCAGGAGATGATCAACCAGGAATTGATTTAATTCTGCCGGATTTCTCATATATTCGTGAGCGCCTAAATGATATTGAAGCGGTCTTTTTAACTCATGGCCATGAGGATCATATTGGCGCCCTGCCTTACCTTTTGCGCGAGCAAAGTGATATAAAAATTATCGGTTCAAAGTTAACACTGGCATTCGTTGAACCAAAGTTAAAAGAGCGCAAAATTACCTCACCGCTTCATTTAGTTAAAGCAGGTGAAACACTTGGTGTTGGACCTTTCACTTTAGAGTTTGTCCAAGTAAATCACTCAATCCCTGACGCATTAGCAGTTGCGATTAAAACACCAGCTGGGGTTATTTTGCATTCTGGTGATTTTAAAATGGACAAGATGCCACTTGATGAGAAAACTACCGATCTAGAAACCTTTGCCAGACTTGGCCGAGAAGGTGTTGATCTCTTTTTAACTGATTCAACAAATGCTGATATTCCAGGATTAACAGTTGCTGAGAAAGATATTTATCCAGCACTCCAAGAGGCAATAAGTAAAACGCCACGTCGAGTTGTTGTTACCTCATTCGCCTCACACGTGCACCGAATTCAACAGGTATTAAATGCAGCAAATGCAGCAAATCGCAAGGTTGCCTACGTCGGCCGCAGCATGGTTCGCAATATGAAGTTAGCGGAGGATCTTGGTTATTTGAAGGTGCCGGCAGGATTAGTTGTTGATTACAAAGAAATTGATAATCATGGCGACAAGATTGTCTTGATTTGTACTGGCTCCCAAGGTGAGCCACTTGCAGCACTTTCCAGAATCGCAAATGGTGATCATGAGATTCGCGTTGGCAAAGGTGACACTGTTGTTATGGCCTCCTCACTTATTCCTGGTAATGAGAAATCGGTATATCGAGTAATCAATGAGTTAACTAGATTTGGTGCTCATGTTGTTCATAAAGGAAATGCATTAGTGCATGTTTCAGGGCATGCATCCGCTGGTGAATTACTGCACTGTTATGAGGTTGTAAAACCTAAGAATGTTCTGCCAGTTCATGGCGAGTGGCGACATATGCGGGCGAACGCCGATCTAGCAATGCAATCAGGATTAGCTGAACACAATGTAGTAATTGCCGAGAATGGCATAACAGTGGATGTAGCGGATGGTCACGCCGATATTTCAGGATCAGTTCCATGTGGTTATGTATATGTTGATGGCCAAAGTGTTGGTGAAATAACCGAATCATCACTTAAGGATCGCCGGATTTTGGGTGAAGAAGGATTTATTTCTGTTGTAGTAGCAATTGATTCACAGAGTGGAAAAATTATTGCCGGCCCAGATATTCATGCACGTGGCTTTACTGAAGATAAATCATTATTTGATGATGTTAAAGGTGATATTGAAAAAGCATTAGCGAAAGCGGTAGCCGGTGGCTTCAACGGTACTCATCAACTTTCACAAGTAGTGCGCCGAACAATTGGTTCATGGGTTGGCGAAGAACATCGTCGAAAACCAATGATCATTCCACTAGTTATT